>NZ_CP024965.1:600000-868413 GCF_002804005.1 Williamsoniiplasma somnilux | reverse complement strand
TTTGTCTAAAAACTCCTATCTTATATTATTAAATTATAAATAAATTGATTTATTAATTGTTGAAAAAAAGTATTAACATTTTTCTTGTCCAATATAAGTGTTCTTGAAAAATAATTAATATAGATAAAAACTAAAATTGAGGGTATTTTCCACATTTCCACATAATGAAAAATAAAATGAGGATAACTTGTGAACTGATTTAAAAAGTGTGGAAAACACAAAAAACTTATTATTTAATCTATTATATTTTTTTAATTTCTATTATAATTAAACGTGAATTGTCTTAAATGAAGGGAGTGGAACTCATGAAAAGAACTTGACAACCATCGAAAGTTAAACACGCACATACTCACGGTTTTAGAGCTAGAATGTCTACAAAAAACGGTAGAAGAGTAATTAAAGCTCGTAGAGCAAAAGGAAGAGCTAAATTATCAGCTTAATTTTAGTGACTTTTAAATAGATGAAAAACAAAAACATAATTAAAGGTAACTTTGAATTTCAAAAAATTATTTCAAAACAACAATTCATTAAAAACGTAAGTTTTGTAGTGTATTATGATAAATCAAAAGAAGAATTATTTAAATACGGCATTTCTGTTGGTAAAAAGATGGGTAATGCTGTTGTGCGAAATAAAATAAAACGTCAAATCAGAATGATGATTAACAACAATATCAACGCAATTGAAGGCAAGAAATATCGTGTCATAATTATGGCTAGAGCTAATATTAAAAATACTAGTTTTGCTAAAAATCAAGAATTGTTATTAAAATTATTGTTATCAATTAAATAACTTGAGCAGAAAGGAGATAAGCCTGTGTATAAAGCTAATTCTAGTGTAATGAGTTATTTGAATCCCAAAAGTGGAATCAATAACAAAAAAACTAAAAAAGAAATTACTCTTAAAATTTGAAAATGAACAAAAATAGGATTATTTCTTTTCATAATTATTTCAATGCTATGAGGTTGTGTACAAATGTACCAATCAGATTACATGGTTAACCAAGTTGTAGACATGACAGGAACTAAAGTTTATGCTCCTGGTGTATCTTTTGAAATTATTATTAGATCACTTGGAGAACTTGGTGGTAAGTCACACATTACAGAAATAAATGGTCAAGAAATTTACGAATACGGTTATAACAGCATTACTTCTTGGTCTGGTGCTTTCAGTGTAACACATTCACCATTTTATGGATTTTTCGTTTATCCAACAGCTTATATTCTTGTAGGAATTTTAAATGGTTTCGCAGGAACATTAAACCCAACATTAGATTCAGCATCACAAAAAACATATGGAATTGCAGCTTTCTTCGCAATTTTCTTTACAGTGTTAATTATTCGTTCGATTACTCTTGCTTTCACTTGGAAGTCCCAGATGAATCAAGAGAAAATGTCAACTCTGCAATTAAAACAAGCAGAAATACAAGCTCGCTATAAAGATAAAAAAGATACTCAATCTAAGCAACGTCAACAAGCAGAAACAATGGCTTTATATAAAAAAGAAGGTTTATCACCAATGAGTGCAATGGCTGGTTCATTTGCTTCATTACCATTCCTATTTGCCATTTATGCAATTATTCGTTCAACAAGAGCGTTGAAAATTGCCACTATTGGAGAAATTTCATTGATTGAACAGCCATGATCACAAGTGACACAAGGTAACTGAATTTACTTCACATTATTAGCTGTGTACTTGCCATTGCAAATTTTCTCAATGTTATTACCAACATTATTGCAATACCATAAAAATAAATCTAAATCATTAACCGAAGCACAACGAAAATCTCGTAAACGTCAATTAATTATGCAATTAGTTATGTCTGCTGTGTTTATCTTCGTTGTGGCCACAGTAGCCTCAGGGGTTGCCATTTACTGAATTTTATCTTCAGGATTCCAAATTGCTCAAACATTAGGATTCCATTTCTATCACGAAAGCAGAAAAAATCGTGGAAGTAGAGAACAACAAAGAAGATTACGTCAGTTGCAACAAATTAAAAAGAAATAAAACACACAAAAATTTGTGTGTTTTTTTGTTTTAAAATACTCCATAATAATTTATAGATAAAGAGGTTATTTTATGTATTGATTATTTTCGGATTTTGATGGCACATTTAGAAACGGTCCTGATAAAACCGTGTTAGAAAAAGACTTAAATTGAATTATGAATTTTCAAAAACAAGGAAACAATGTAATTATTGCAACTGGAAGAAATTATAATTCAATTAGTGAGTATTTGAGTAAGGAATTAAATTTTTATCCTAATTATTTTGTAACAAACACTGGTGCAGTAGTTACTGATGGAAAAGGCAAAGTTCTTTATTCAAAAAACATGGGTAACGAAGAAAAATTACTTTTAATTGATTTTTTAAAGGAAATTGAACAAGAATTGAAAGCTGTAAATTATGCAACCGTTAAAGATGAACAATTTTTATTCATTCAAGACATGACTGAAGAACAACAAAAAATGTTTATGAATTTAGAAGATATAAATGAACCGCTTTCATTTTTGATCAATAAAGACATTTTATGTTTTAAATTATTATGTAGTAAACAAACATGAGCAAAAGTTATAAAATTTATTAAAAGCAATAATTTAAAAGTAGAAACTGTTGTTAATAATTTAAAAGACTTTTATGTTTGTGAAATTCATGGAGAAAATGTGAATAAAGCCACAGGCATCAAAGCTCTACAAAAAATTTTAAATTTTAATAATGATCATGTTTTGGTTGTTGGAGATGATAGTAATGATGTCCCAATGCTTAAGGAATATTCAAAATCATTTATTGTTAATCAACCCTATAATGAAGAGATTCGAAAACATGCTAATTTCAAAATCGACTATCTGTTTGAAATTGAAAAACATCTAGATTAAAAAAGTGTGTTAAAATAAATTTGCCGTTATAAAGATAACATCTGAATTTAGTCAGGACCGGAAGGTAGCAGCTATAAGGAAAAGTGTCTTGTATAACGGTTATTTTTTTGCCTAGGAGATATTTTATTTATGGAACAAATTATTTTCGATGAACTAATTGAATTGCTCAAAAAAACAGAGCCTAGTAAAGACGTTCCTGTTTCTGCAATTATTGTTGATGAGAATAAAAAAATAGTCGCCAAGGGGTGAAATACAAGAAACAAAGAACAAAACATTTCTTGTCATGCAGAAATTAATGCAATTAATTCTGCAATTAAAAAAATGAAAACTTTAAAACTTAATAAATGCAAAATAGTAATTACAATGGAACCTTGCGAAATGTGTTATGGAGCAATTAAACAAGCGCACATTAAAAAAATTGATTACATCTTAACTAATCAAAAATATGGGTTTAGTTCTGCTTATAGTATTAATGATATTTTATTAAGTTTTAAGCAATGCTCAACAAAAATTCAACAAAAAATTTATCAACAAATACTGGATAATTTTTTTCAAAAATTAAGATAAGAGGAACCTTCCTCTTTTCTTTTTTATTGATTATAAAAATGTTGATAAATGGTAAAATTTAAATAATTAAAAAAGGAGTTATTATGTTTAAAAATAAGAGTTCACTATACCGAATTTATCGTCCATCGACTTTTGCTGAAATTGCTGGTCACACTAATATTGTTAATATTTTAAAAACAGAATTAAAAAATAATTCCTTTACACATGCCTTTTTATTTACAGGTCAAAGGGGAACTGGGAAAACCTCAATTGCAAGAATTTTTGCTAAAGCTGTAAATTGTAAAAATCTTAATAATGCAGACCCTTGTGATAATTGCGAAAGTTGTATAACAGCAAACGAAGGAAAATCACCAGACATTTTTGAAATCGATGCAGCTTCAAATAACGGAGTTGATGAAATGAGAAATGTTAAATCAAATGTTTCAACAATGCCAATTTTAGGTAAATACAAAGTTTATATAATTGATGAAGTGCATATGTTAAGCAAAGGCGCTTTTAATGCATTGTTAAAAACTTTGGAAGAACCACCAGCTCACGCTATTTTTATTTTGGCCACAACGGAATATATTAAAATTCCTGCAACAATAATTTCTAGATGCCAAACATTTAATTTTAAAAAAATTGATAAATTAGCTTTAGAAAACAAATTAAATATGATTGCCAAAAAAGAAGGTTTTAGCATAGATAAAGAAACAACAGAAGAAATTTATTTTTTAAGTGATGGTTCTTTAAGGGATGCACTTAACATTTTGGAACAATTAATGATTGTTAATAACGAAGTAATAACTATCGAAAGTTTAAAAAGTATTTTTTATGTTGCAACCAAAAAAGAAAAATTTTCAATTATAAAAAACATTATCAATAATGAAACAGAAAAATTAATTAATTATTTTGAAATAGCCGAAAATCAAGGTATGGATTTTGATGTTTTTGCCTTATCTTTGATTGAAATGATCAAAGAAATTATTGAATACAAACTAACAAAACAAGATAAATATTTAAAATTAGTAACTGTAGACGAAATTAATGAATTAAAATGTAGTGTTGCAGAGATGTTTAATATAGCTGATAATTTAAGTGATGCATATTCAAAATCTCGTGGAACAAATGTTAATTTTCATTATATTTTAATTAGTTTATTAAAATCACTTAAAAGTAATTTTGATGATTCTTATGAAAAAGTTGAAAATCAAAATAATTTAGAAGCAAAATTCAATATTGAAAAAGCTAATAGCGAAAATAAAACAAAAATAATTGACCAAGAAAATATTTCTTCAATAACAGAAGAAGAAATACCTAAAGAGTGTATGGAATGCGAAATAATACCAAGCGAAGTTACTGAAATTGGTATTGTTAATCGTCCCGATTTTTCATCAACAGAAGAAGTAAAAAAAGTGGATCAAGTTGATGAAATTATATTTAAGTCTGAATCCATTAATGAAGAACAAAATTCTCAAATAAATACATGAGGAGAATTATTGGAATTGAGTAATAAAGAAATTTTTAGCGAAGCAAACAACACAACTAAAGCGAAAATAGAAGTTGATGCCGTTGTAACAATGTTGCAAGGTGCAAATCGCGAAGCTCGAGATCATATTGAATCAATAATTTATCAGTGATTTAAATATGATGAAAATGAAAATTTGTTAGATAAAGAATCAGCAAAATCTTTCATTGCATTTAAAGATACAAAAGTTTCTGCAGTTTCTAAAAACGAAATTCTTCTTGTTTGTGAATCAAGTATTGTTGCAAACGCAATTTTAAATAGTTTAATGAAATCTGAATTTAGAAATAAATTATTTAATTATTTAAAACAAGATTATGTGATATATCCGATTGATAAAAGCAAATGAGAGCATGTCAAAAAAGAATTTTCATTTAAAAAATCTAATAACTTATTAACTGGTTATAATCCTGTTGATTCAAATATTTTTTACAAAGAAATTAGTGAAAGCACTGTAAATTTAAACCCTAAAGCAAAAGAACTTTTAGAAAAAGCAACTTCGCTATTTGGGGATATTGAGGTGAAAATAAATGATTAACGATGAGTTTGAAAATTTAATTAATGAAATTAAAAAAATAAAAGGTCTAAATAAAAAAACAGCAGAACGCATGTTAATTGACTTTATCGAAAACAAAGATAAACTAAATTCATTTATCTTTAAATTAGAAGAAATTCAAAAAACTTATGGAGTTTGTGAAATTTGCTTTTATTACACATTTAATGGTCAATGTTTTATTTGTTCTGATCCTATCAGAAATCAAGAAATCATATGTGTTGTTGCAACAATCAACGATGCTATAAATATTGAAAATAATAAAAAATATAAAGGTTTGTATGCAATACTTGGGGGCGAAATTAATTTAGTAAGATCGGTTTCACCAGATAGATTACATATTAACGAAATTTTTAAAAGACTAGACAATAAACCAAACACGGAATTAATTTTAGCTTTAAATTCTACTTTTGAAGGAGAAGTTACAGCAAATTACATTGGAAACATTGCCAAAAAGCAAAACATTAAAGTTTCAAGAATAGCCAAAGGTATTCCCACAGGCGGAATGATAGACTATATGGATGAAAGTACTTTAGAAAGTGCCTTTAATAATAGAAAGAAATACGGAGGGAAACAATAATGTTTATAACTTTAGAAGGTATGGATGGTAGTGGTAAAACAACTGCTATTGCTAAAATTAAAGAAGCATTAGAAACAAGAGGTTTTGAAGTTTTATTTACTCGCGAACCTGGTGGAGAACCTGTGGCTGAGCAAATCCGTAATCTAATTCTGGCTAATAACAGCCAAGGTATTGATGGATGAACTGAGGCTCTGTTGTTTTTGGCTGCTAGAAATGAACATTTAGACAAAGTTATTGTCCCTGCCCTTAATAAAGGAATTGTTGTAATTTCTGATCGTTTTATGGATTCTACAAGTGCTTACCAAGGTAATGCTCGTGAAATTGGTATTGAAAATGTTGATGAGGTACAACGTATTGTTATTGGGAAATATATCCCTGATTTAACAATTTATTTTAGATTAGATCGCGATGAGGCTGAACGTAGAATGAATGTGCGCGAAGAGGAAAAAAATAGACTTGATAAAGAGACCATGGACTTTAAAAATAAGGTGTCTGAAGGCTATGAAATTTTAATTAAAAATAATCCTCACCGTTTCCGCGTTGTCAATGCAAATTTATCAATTGATGAAGTGCAAATGCAAACAGAAAAAATTATTCTTGAGGCATTGAATAATTATGTTAAAAAATAATTTAAGCTTAAATTTAAAAAATTTATTTAAAAGTAACCAACTTTTTACTTCGTTAATTATTGATTCAAAAAATTTACAAGAAGCTCATGATGTGGTTAATGAACTAATTAGATATATCTATTGTGAAAATAAAAATTTTGATGAGGACAATTGCTACAATTGTCAACGAAGTAAAAAGAATAGTATTCTAGATGTAGTTCAAATTGGAAATGGGTCTGAAGCAATCACTAAGGAAATGATTCAACAAATGATTGAAAAAATGACATTGTCTTCTATCGAGAAATCTTTAACCAAAGTTTATATAATTTCGTGTGCAGAAAATTTAAAATCAAGTGCAGCTAATTCTTTGTTAAAATTTTTAGAAGAACCACCTAAAAATACATTTGCTATTTTGCTTTCTAAAAATCGTAGTTCAATTTTACAAACAATTAAATCTCGTTGCAAAATTTTTGTTTTAAATAATGAAGATCAAAATTATGAATTAAATTTATTTGAAAAAATTTTAACCACTAACAATAAGTACAGTTATTTATTGGCTGGAGAAAAAATTAAAAGACTTGATAAAACTGAATTAATTAAAATTCTTGAACAATCTTATTTCAGAACCATAGTTAAAAAATATTCTGCATTTGCTGAACAAACATTAATTTTGATTGATGATCTTAAATTTGGCAATAATGACAAATTGGCAATAGAAAATTATTTTATAAAAATTTCAGAAAGGTTATAATGAAAATTTTAAATGAATTACTAGGTTATAAAAATTTAAATTTATATCAAGACACAAATATGTTTTCCTTTACGTTAGACAGTGTTTTAGTGTCTCGTTTTATAAATTTAAATTCCAAAATTAAAACTATTGTTGATTTTGGAACTAATAACGCAGTAATTCCTTTGATAATGAGTAAATATACCAACGCAAATATTATTGGTGTTGAAATCCAAGATAAAGCAATTGAATTAGCTAATAAAAATATCATGATTAATAATTTAGACAATCAGATTCAAATTATTCATCAAGATATAAAAGATTTTGCTTCAAAAGCAAACCATCAATACGATGCGGTAATTTGTAATCCTCCCTTTTTTAAAACTGAAGGAAACCCTAAATTAAATGAAACATCATTAGAAATTGTTAATGCTAGACATGAAACTTTAATAAATTTAGAAGAAATTATTAAGTCTGGAGCAATGACTATTAAAAACGGTGGTTCTTTTACGATTGTTCATCGAGCGGAACGTAGTGGAGAAATAATTTCTTTATTCACTAAATATAATATTGTTCCTAAAAGGCTACAATTTGTGCATTCTAAAGTTAATAAAAACGGAAAAACGGTCTTGATTGATGGTATTTTAAATGGTAACGAAGGCATGGTTATATTACCCCCTTTAATTTCTCATCACGATGATGAAACATATACAGATGAGATGTTAAAAATGTTTAGAGACTAGGTGAAAAAAATGATTAATATTAATTCTAATAATAATTATTTGATTGGTGTATCAGGTGGTGCTGATAGTATTTTTCTTTTACGAGAAGTCATTAAAAACAAACCAAAAAATTTAGTTGTTTGTCACGTTAATTATAATTTTCGTTCAGACTCAAACATTGATCAATCAATTGTTGAGAAATTTTGCCAAGAAAATAATTTAATACTAGAAATAAAAATAGTTGACACTAATTTTTACCAAAACATGAAAGAAAATTTTGAGGATTGAAGTCGAAATTTACGTTATGAATTTTTTGTTGAAATGTCGAAAAAATATAAAATTAATAATCTTCTAATTGCTCACAATAAAAATGATTTAGTTGAAACATTTTTAATTCAAGAAAAACGCAAAGCATTAGTGAGCTATTTTGGTCTTAAAAAAATTTCAAACTATAAAAATTTAACCGTAATTCGACCTTTGTTAAATTTAACAAAATCTAAAATTTTAGAAACTCTTGATCGAGAAAACGTTGCCTATGCAATAGATTCAACTAACAGTGATTTAAAATATTTACGCAATAAAATTCGCAGCGAATTAAAAGATAATGAACTAGATGGTTATTTACAAATAATTAAAGAAAAAAATATTCTTTTAGCTGAAGAATTACAAAAAGCCTATTTTTATGCAAACAACAATTTAACAGCGGACGAATTAACTTTAAATCAGCAAATTAATGAATATGACATCAAAATGATACAAAGAATTATTTTTGAATATCTTAAGTTAATTAATAAAGAAACGATTTTGCAAAAGAGAGCAAATAATACATCTTTAGAAATCGCCAAGCGTATCAAAAATTCTCATAAAAATTTTTGGTCTGTTAATTTAGGTGATCAAACTTTAATAAAGGATTATCAAAAAATTTATTTGCTTTCTGTAAATAATTTAAGAAAAGAAAGTTTGATAATCAACAGTAAAGATGAACTTCACAACCTTGAAGAATTTATTAATTGATTAGATTTGTTTAATGCAATTAAAAAGGATCAAGAAAATTATCCTTATGTAGTTTCAAACGATTATCAAATTTATCAGAAAAATACTTTTTATAATAATAAGAAAACAAAAGACTATTTTTCTGAAAAAAAGATTCCTTTTAAGAACCGAATTTTAAAAGCCGTTGTTTATCAAAAAAATCATAAAAAAATACTTAATAAAATAGGATAAAACCTTATTAAATTATATAAAAGGTGAATATCTAATACTTTTTATTATGTTAAAATTAAATAAATATATCCAATCGTTTTTAGGAGGATTTAATGAAAAAGAAAAGAAAATCGAGTGTTTGATTATGGATAATTCTCTTACTTGTTTTAATAATCATGGGAGTTGTAATTTCTGTAACTTTAAAAGGTTCAACACAAACAATTAGTTGAGATAGATTTATTCAACTTACTTCGGATCCTGCCGACCTTAATAACTTAGTAGTTCATAATGGTTATAATGGAACTGCAACAATTTCAGGAATTTATTTCAACGGAAGTCATTGAGTTCAATTTGTTGTAAAAACTTCTCAAGATGTTATTTATAATCACCTAGGCGATGTTCCTTTACTAGAAAATGCAACCGTTGTTGCTGACACAGGAAGTCAATGAGGATCAATAATTTCTTCAATTTTACCATTGCTAATTTTAATAGTTATTTATGGTGTGATGTTTTACATGATGTCTAAAGGTGGTGGAGCTGGCGTTGGAGGTGCAAACATCTTCGGTATGGGTAAAAACCGTGCTAAACAAACTAAATCAGATGTTAGATTCGCAAACGTTGCTGGAATAGAAGAAGAAAAATCTGAATTAGTAGAATTAGTAGATTATTTAAAAAATCCTCAAAAATATGCAGCCGCAGGTGCTAGAGCACCAAAAGGGGTTCTTATGGAAGGTCCACCAGGAACTGGTAAAACTTTGTTAGCAAAAGCTGTTGCCGGAGAAGCTGCGGTTTCATTCTTCTCAATTTCAGGATCTGAATTTGAAGAAATGTTTGTTGGAGTTGGAGCTTCACGTGTTCGCGAAATGTTTACCGATGCTAAAAAGAATGCCCCATGTATTATTTTTATTGATGAAATTGATGCAGTAGGACGTAAACGTTCTGGAAATATTGGTGGTTCAACAAATGAACAAACTTTAAACCAATTATTGGTGGAAATGGATGGATTCGGAACTAACTCGGGAGTTATTGTTATGGCAGCAACAAACCGTGCTGATGTACTTGACCCAGCGCTATTAAGACCCGGACGTTTTGACAGAGTAATTCAAGTATCATTACCAGACATTAGAGAACGTGAAGCAATTTTAAAACTACATGCTAAAAATAAAAATATTGATAAATCAGTTGATTGACATCGTGTCGCTGAACGTACTCCAGGATTCTCTGGTGCTCAACTTGAAAACGTTTTAAATGAAGCTGCAATTTTAATGGTTCGTGAAAATAAAACTTCAATTGGGATTGTAGAAATTGATGAAGCTATCGATAGAGTAGTTGGTGGACCAGCCAAAAAATCTCGCGCAATGACATTACAAGATAAGAAAATTGTTTCTTACCATGAATCAGGACATGCATTAGTTGGTTTAAAATTAGAAGCTGCTTCAAAAGTTCAAAAAGTAACAATCATTCCACGTGGTAATGCTGGGGGATATACAATTATGACTCCTAAAGATGAAACTGTCTTTTCTTCTAAAAAAGATCTTTATGCAATGATCGCGGGATATCTTGGAGGTCGTGCTGCTGAAGAAATTATTTTTGGAGTTGAAAATGTTACAACAGGTGCCCATGATGATTTAGATAAAGCAACTAACATTGCTCGAAGAATGGTTGTACAATTTGGGATGTCTGAGTTAGGAATGACTAAATACTTAACAATGGCCGAAGAATCATATGGAAAAATTGAAGGAACTTATTCTGAAGAAACTGCAGCAAAAATTGATAAAGCAATTCAAAGAATTTTAGATGAAGCTTATAAAGAAGCGGTTACAATTATTAAAGCCAATCGTGAAGAATTGGATTTATTGGCTGAATCATTAAAAGTTTTAGAAACAATTACAGCTGAGCAAATTGATTACATTGACAAAGAAGGCAAATTACCTGCTCAAGTTTTAGAAGAAAAAGCGAAGTATGAAAATGAGCAACGCAAAAAAGAAAGCGGAGACATTATTGATATCGATGTTGACGATCTGGACATAGATACTAATAAGACTATTAAAATTACTTTTGAACAAGCTAAAACTTATTTAAATACTTTATTAGATAAATATAGTAAAGAATTAGCAATTCCAAATGCTGATTCAGCATTGTTGTTAACCGAACGTTCAAAAGTTGATGGTTCATTAGTGATTTCTGAATCAAAAACTGAATTACAAAAACATTTAGAAATAATTGTTGAGAATAAAAAAACTCTTGAACCAAATTTCAAAGAGCAAAATTCAAAAAACATGACTAAAAAAGAAATTATTCAATACATGGATTCATTAATTAAATAATCAATTTTATAAGAGTTAAACAACGAAACTTTGTTTCGTTGTTTTTCAATCAAAGGAGAAATTATGGATATCAAAATTAGAGCAACTAGCCAAAAACACAATGTTAAAATTGCGATTGTAGACTTATCAGAATCAATGCTGGAGATCACAAATTTACAAGAAACAAACCCTATAGCAAGTATTGTGTTAGCAAAAACAACTGCGGCCAATGCGTTGTTAGGAGTTGAATTAAAAAACGGTGAAACAATGAGTTCTAACATTGTTACAAGTGACGGATTAGTAAAAAAAATAATTACTGAATATCAAAACAATAAGGTTAGATCGTACATTCAAAATCCTAATTTTGATGCAAATTTATTAGTTGGAGTTTCAAATCCTTTGGTTGCTGCTTTGGGACAAATCGGAACATTAGTTACTTGTGTAAATTTAAACTTAAAAGAACCTTATATTTCTAAAGTTGATTTGATTGATGGAACAATTGATGGCGACTATATGAATTATTTAAGAGTTTCCAATCAAATAAATTCTTTTATTACTACTAAAGTAAAATTAGATTCAAAAATGAAAATTGAAAAAGTTGTCGGAATCTTGGTGCAATTATTTCCTAATCATACAAACGAAGATATAAATTATTTAGAAACGAAAATTGGTAATTCACAATATATTGCTGATATTTTATTAAACTCAACCAACTATGAATCCGTGATTAAAGAAATTGTGGAAGATGCAATTATTTTAGAAAATAAGGAATTAAAATTTGAATGTACTTGTTCAAAAGAAAAAACATTTAATTCCATAAAAATTTTAGGTAATGAAGAATTAAAAAAAATAATTGCAGAACAAAAAAATTTAGAAGTAGTTTGCGAATTTTGTAATAAAAAATATCAAATATTATTTACAGAAATTGAACAATTACTCCACTAAAAAGTGTAAAATAATTTTGACATTGTTTTAAACTAGAGAGATATATGAGGTCCATCTATGGATAAAAAAAGTGATAAACCCAAATCTACTAAAGTGCAAACAAACAAATCAAGAACTTTAGAAAAAACAGAAAAACCTAAAGTTGCTGTAAAGAAAAATTCGTCATCTATTGTGAAAAAAGAAATCGAAACTAAGGTTGATGCAAAAATTGAATTAACAACTGAATCAGTTTCAAATAACAAAACAATTAATAAAGAAAAACTTGATAGTCACATTAATGATAACAACACAGAGACAAATAAAAGAGAATTTATTCAAATTGATCTTGCTCCTTTAGAAAAAAAAGAATCAAGAGTTAAACAATTAAAACAAATTGATAAAAGACAAAAACAATTGACTTCTAAATATTCAAAAGAAATATTGGAAGGAACAATTGTTACAACAACCAACTATAAACCAAAAGTTGATAAACATGTGATTGAGTTAAATGGGGTACGTAAATCATATATTACTGGAGATTTAGAAACACCAGTTTTAAAAGGAATTGATATAATCTTAGATAAAGGTGATTTTATAGTTATTCTTGGACCATCGGGATCGGGGAAAACAACATTTTTAAACATTATTTCTGGATTAGATAAAGCTAGTGAAGGTGATGTTTTCGTTTTAGGATCAAATCTTTCGTTATTAAAAGATTCACACTTAACTAAATTCCGCCGTAACAACGTTGGATTCATTTTTCAACAATACAACTTGTTAACTAACTTAACAGCTAAAGAAAATGCTGAAGTTGGAGAAAACCTTTCAAGAGATAAAACCAAAGGTCTTTCAATTACTGATATCTTTGAAACTATCGGAATGACAGAACAAATGAATAAATACCCTCACCAAATGTCCGGGGGACAACAACAACGTGTTTCTATTGCTCGTGCATTAGCAAAAAATCCTGATATTCTGTTTGCTGATGAACCAACTGGGGCATTGGACGAAGAAATGGGAAGAAAAGTATTAGAAATCTTAGTTAAAGTAAATAAAAAATATAAAACAACTGTTATCGTTGTTACCCACAACCCTAACATTGCTAAAATAGCTAACACAATCATTCATATTAAAAACGGATTAATTGATGAAGTTATCAAAAATACAAAACCAGCTGATCCAAAAACAATTGATTGATCATAATAAAAAAGCAGCCTCGACTGCTTTTTATTATTTAAAAATTAGAATCTTTAAGAATAATATAATCAACTTTTCTGATGTCTAATAATTTGTTTCCTCCAGAGTATGAAATCGAAGATTGTAAATCTTGTTCCATTTCTGTTAATGTCTCAAAAATTGAACCACGAATTTTGATGATATCTTTTTTACCTTCAACATAACGTTTTTCACCTTTATTAAATTCACTAGCACTACCAAAGAATTCTTTATATAATTCTCCATCAATTTCTACTGTTTTTCCTGGTGATTCAGCATGAGCTGCAAATAACGAACCAATCATAACAATTGATGCTCCAAATCTAATTGATTTAGCAACGTCTCCATTAACTCTGATTCCCCCATCAGCAATAATTGGTTTAGTAGCAGCTTTGCTACATCATTTAACAGCCGATAACTGTCAACCACCGGTTCCAAAACCGGTTTTTAATTTGGTGATGCAAACTTTACCAGGACCAATTCCTACTTTAGTAGCATCAGCACCTCAATATTCTAAGTCACGAACGGCTGAAGGTGTTCCCACATTTCCAGCAATAATAAATGTTTTAGTTCCCATGTGTTTACGGATATGTTTAATCATATCTTTAACAGCTAGTGAATGACCATGAGCAATATCAATTGTAATGTAGTCTGGAATTAAGTCATTTTCTTTTAATTGTTTAACAATTTCATAATCAACAACTTGGACACCCAAAGAAATTGATGAAATTAAATTTTTAGCTTTCATTTTTTGCACAAATTTAATAGCATCAACATTAAAACGGTGCATTACATAGAAAAAGCCTTTAATGGCTAATTGTTCGCACAATTCTTCATTAACAACAGTTACCATATTTGATGGTACTACAGGCATTTTAAATGTGTGTTTTCCTAATTTAACTGAAGTGTCACATTCACTTCTTGATTTAACAATACACATTTCTGGTATTAACTGAATATCTTCGTAATCAAATGCTTTCATTTTCTTATCCTCCGTATTTTACTAGACAAATACTATTTAATTATAAATGATTATTGATGTTAACAAATGTTTAATCTTTGAAACTAATTTCAACTTAAATAATAATCAACATTAAAATATTCTAGTTAATATTTATCAAAAATTTTAAAAGGATAAAATTTTATTATTCAGTACTAAAATATAACCTAATTTAAAATAATAAAATCTAAAATTTAAGTATTAAAAATTTTGCTAAAAAATATTAAAAAGTTGCTTTTGGTCTTTTTTAACTTAAAATATAAATTAAGCATAAATATAATTTATGTGATATTTAAAATTTAAAATAATAAGGGGATTTATTATGAAGAAATTATTAAGTGTATTGGCAACATTAGGATTAACAGCAACAGCCGGAGCAACTGTTATTGCTTGTGGAGATAAAAATCCAGAAGCTATCAAAGATTTAAGTGTTGATTTAACAGTTAAAGACTTGGGTGAAATTACAGCCGCTGCTGCAACACCAACTTCAGAAGAAGTTTTAATAGGAATAGTTGTAAAAAATGCAAATGTTCAAAAAGCAGAACTTGTTGTTGGAGATATAACTGCAACTGGTGCTTCTATTACTGTAAAAGAAGGTTCAACTGTTTATAACAAATTAGCAAATCCAATTGCAGTGACTTTCACAGTTAAAATAGGTACAGTTCTTAAAGATTTAAGTACTGATTTAACAGTTACAAACTTAGGTGAAATTACAGCCGCTGCTGCAACACCAACTTCACAAGAAGTTTTAACAGGAATAGTTGCAAAAAATGCAAATGTTCAAACAGCAGAACTTGTTGTTGGAGATATAACTGCAACTGGTGCTTCTATTACTGTAAACGAAGGTTCAACTGTTTATAACAAATTAGCAAATCCAATTGCAGTGACTTTCACAGTTAAAATAGCTACAGTTCTTAAAGATTTAAGTACTGATTTAACAGTTACAAACTTAGGTGAAATTACAGCCGCTGCTGCAACACCAACTTCACAAGAAGTTTTAGATGCAATAGTTGCAAAAAATGCAAATGTTCAAACAGCAGAACTTGCTGTTGGAGATATAACTGCAACAGGTGCTTCTATTACTGTAAACGAAGGTTCAACTGTTTATAACAAATTAGCAAATCCAATTGCAGTGACTTTCACAGTTAAAGCAAGCAACACTTAAATGTTCAAATTGATCAAACAGAAATAAAATATATTGAAGAGAATCGTTTGATAAAGTAATTTTAATAGCATAAATAACTTTTTAAAATCAATTCATTACTCAAATTTCTGTTACATTAACAATAAATTTTTATAGAATAATAACATTTTAATTTATATACTTTTTAAAAGAGGCTTGCCTCTTTTTATTTTATTATTTTTTAAACAAACCTACAAAAAGAAAAAAACATAATTTACACACATTTTAAAATATTACTCAAGAAAACAAATTAAAAAAATATTAAATTAACTGCTATTAGATATTTGTCCATTAAAACCACAATTTCTACAAGCGTTTATTGTAGAGTTAAAATATATAAAACAACTTCAAATTTAAATTTGTTTTATGTTAAAGGATAAAAGTTATTTTGTTCAATTTTATCGACTTTTAAAAATAAAATTCAAAAAAATTAAAACTTATATTGATTTTTAATAACTATGTTAATATTAATCTATTACAAAAAACAAATACTTTAAATGAAAAAATTATTTGAAATGCAATAAGACTTTGTATTATAGGTTATTGCTCGAATTTTTAATATCGAAAAAAAATAAAACCAAAAAAGCAAATTAAGATGAACTATTTTTTAATTATAATAAAAAATGACACTGTTAATTAGACTAGAATTTTTGTGGTATTAATAACATTTGTATATTTTTGATTAAATTTAGTGAGTTAGTAATTACTTTTACAACTAAAGAATACTAAAAAGTATTTAGGGTTAAATATAAATTGTAATCTTGAAAAATTAACAAAAACTAAAAATGATTACATTTTTTTCGCCAAAAAGATATGCTTATTTTTAATTTGTTGAAGTTTTATTTCTTATTTTAAAAAGGTAAAATTAGTTTAGTTAAATTCTGAAAAGGGGTTCATATGCCAATAATAAAATTTAGTGGAGTAACACAACAAAGGGTTGAAGAATATGCCAAAAAAATAGATGAAATTGCTGAACTAATTGTGGCAAAATCAGAAAATATTATGTTTATTTATGAGGGTTCAAAAATTTATCCAATAAAAGATGGTCAAAGTTCAATTTACATATCTGTTGAATGAATGAGCAGAGTTGATAAAGAACAATTATTGACTAATCACTTAGTTAATTTTTTCAAAAACGATAGTGATAAAGTTGGGGTATTTTTTACTGACATGAACAACAAATGATATATGAATGGAAATAAAATAGGTTAATAAAAATGAAAATAGGAAATATAGAGATAAAGGGAAAGGTTGTTCAAGGACCAATGGCGGGAGTTTCTAATGAACCTTTTAGATTAATATCTAAAGAACACGGAGCTGCTTTAGTTTATGCAGAAATGGTTTCGATTGAAGGTATTTTACATGAAAATCAAAAAACACATAAAATGCTAAAAGTTAATGATCAAGAGCACCCAATGGCGATGCAAATTTTCGGAAATGATGTTGAATCTTTCGTTAAGGCAACACAATTTATGGAACAATATTCAAATTGTGACATTATTGATTTAAATTTAGGTTGCCCAGCTCCAAAGATTGCAATTAGATCTGCATCGGGATCGAGTTTATTAAAAACTCCTGGTTTAATTTTTGAAATTGTTAAAGCAGTTGTTGCTAATACAACTAAACCAGTAACGGCTAAAATTCGTTTGGGTTGGGATAAAGAATCAGTTAATGCTGTAGAAGTTGCAAAATTAATTGAGCAAGCTGGTGCTAGTGCGATTGCGGTTCATGGAAGAACAAGAAGTGAATTCTATACCGGCCATGCTGATTGAGACAAAATTAGAGAAGTTAAAGAAGCTGTAAAAATTCCAGTTATTGGTAATGGTGATGTTATTGATGCAAAAACAGCAAAACAAATGTTAGATCAAACTGGGTGTGATGCAGTTATGATTTCTAGAGCTTGCCAAGGTAATCCTTGAATTTTTGAACAAATAAATCATTTTTTAGCAACTGGTGAAAAAAAAGCAAAACCATCTTTTAAAGAATGAAAAGATGTTGTTGTTAAACACGCTAAATTGTTAGCTGACCTAAAAACCGAAGAATGAGGAATGCGTGAATTTCGTAAGCATTTAGCATGATATTTTGATGTTTTACCAACAAAACCATTCGTAAAATCACTAAAAGAACGAGCAAATAATATTGAAACATTAGAAGATGTTTATAATTTAATTAAAGAATATGAAAATGGAGAAGCATAATGAGTGATAATAGAAGACTAAGTGAACAAGAAATTATTAGAAGAGAAAAATACGCTAAATTAGTAGCAGAAGGACAAGACCCTTATAAAATTACTAAGTTTATAAGAAACAGTAATATCAAGGCTTTAGTAACTAAATTTGGTCCTTTTTCAAAAGAAGAATTAGCAGCAATGCCTGTCGAAGCATTTCAAATTGCAGGAAGAATTAAATTATTTAGAGAAGCTGGTAAAAAGGCTGCTTTTGTCAACATTCAAGACCAAGATGCTTCAATTCAACTTTATGTAAGGATGGATGAAATTGGTGAAGAAAACTTTACTAGATTTAGAGACTTAGATCTTGGAGATATCATTGGTGTTAACGGAACAATGATGAAAACTGATCATGGGGAATTATCACTAAGAGTTAAAGAATATACATTATTATCTAAAGCTTTAAGACCATTACCAGACAAACATGCAGGAATTCAAGATATTGAAGAAAAATACCGAAGAAGATATGTTGATTTAATCATGAATCAAGATGTTAAAAAAGTTTTCCAAAGTCGTTCAAAAATTATTCGTACAATCCAAAAACTTTTAGATAATATGGGTTATATGGAAGTCGAAACTCCAATGCTACATGTTTCTAAAGGTGGGGCAGCTGCAAAACCATTTATCTCTCACTATAACGCTTTAGATCGTGATTTCTACTTAAGAATTGCAACTGAATTACATTTAAAACGTTTAATTGTTGGTGGTTTTGAAGGGGTTTATGAAATTGGACGTATCTTCAGAAATGAAGGAATGGACACACGACATAACCCAGAGTTTACTTCGATTGAGTTATATATTGCTTACCAAGATTTTTATTTCATGATGGATTTAACTGAAAGAATCATTAGAGAATGTAACCAAGCAGTTAATCCTTCAAACCAAATTGTTTATGGTGATGTTCACTTGGATTTAGATAAACCATTTAAAAGATTACACATGGTTGACGGAATTAAAGAACAAATAGGAATTGATTTTTGAAAATCAATGAGTTTTGAAGATGCTAAAAAATTAGCGCTTGAAAAACATATTAAAGTTGAAAAACATCACAATAGTGTGGGACATATTATTAACTTATTTTTTGAAGAATTTGTTGAATCTAAAATTGTTGAACCAACTTTCGTTTATGGTCATCCAGTTGAAATTTCACCATTATCTAAACTTAATGGAGATGATCCAAGATTTACTGATCGTTTCGAGTTATTTATTATTGGAAGAGAGTATGCTAATGCCTTTACTGAATTGAATAACCCAATGCAACAATTTGAAAGATTTGAAGCACAAATCAAAGAAGCTGAAGCCGGAAACGATGAAGCTAACGATATGGATATAGATTTTATCGAAGCTTTAGAAACAGGTTTACCACCAACTGTTGGAATCGGAATCGGAATTGATCGCTTAGTAATGTTATTAACTAATTCTGAATCAATTAAAGATGTTTTATTATTCCCACAAATGAAACCTAGAGATTAATATAAAACAAAATCCTCATTTTTAAAGTGAGGGTTTTGTTTGTGTTGATTTTTACTAAAGACTAATCGGTTTTATTCTTTAAATTTTTGGGGTGTGAACCATTACCTTTAGTATTCAATGTATTAAAACCTATCTCCAAAGTTTTTAGTTGACTTATTCAATATTGCTCTCTAGATAATTTAAAGTCTGAATATTCTTTAGAATCTTTTTCGAGTAAAACAACTCATTCTTCTAATAAAATAAATCTTAATGAATAAGGTAATCCTAGTTTTTTAGAAGTTTTTCGATATTCTCTTGATTTAATGTATCGAATATTATTTTTGTGCTTCTCTTCTTCGACTCCGGCAATATGTTCTTTAAATCTTCTGTTTAAATTATTTGATGACCCTACGTATATAGGCTTAACTCTTAATCAATTTTCTTTAATTTTTTGAGGATTTGTGAAATAAGGACCTATTAAATATGCGTAGACTCCTGCTTTTGGTTTTCGTTTTGTATCAAACTCGTTTTCCATTTTAATAAAAATTTCTTTTTTAATATTTTCATAAGGAAATCAATGTTTATACGAAATTGATTTTTCATTTTCAAAATTTCTTTTGTAGTTTATTAAATTTTCTGCCAAATTTTTTTCAGATGTTTCTTGGTTTAAATCTTCAAATTTCTTTTGACTTATTAGAGGTTTAAAATTATCTTTTTGTTCTTGAAGTGATTTTTTATTTTGGTAATGTTTAAATAATAAAAAAAATATCAGGACAAAGAACGAAGTCACCAGTGCAAAAATTGCAACTAAAATAATTAAGTCTAAATTACTTTTGAACATTGCGTAGGTAAAAAACGCAACTTGAAGAATAATTGCCACTACAATAATTTTTCAGAATCTAATTGCAATCAAAATAATAATAACTCACATTGCAATTGTTGTTAAAGTAGCAATTGGCACAAATACTCACATTACAAACCTCTATTTTATAATTGATAAAATTATTTAATTTTTATGAATTATATTTCTCTATATATTATAAGATAAATAAATTTATATTTTTTTCATTGCTATCGTTTAAAAATGTTTTTTTATTAAGTTTTTATAGACAAACATTTATTTCTATAAAAAAATTAAGAAGGGGCTTTAGTTTTATAAATGAAAAATTCTTTAAAAAATATTTTTGGTTTTACCCTAAATATAATATTTTTATCAATTTTAATTTGATCACTAACATGAACTTTGAAAGCAAAAATAGAGTTAAAAGAACATCTTACAATTATGTATTTTCAAAATTTTTATAAATATATAATGAATTTTGATTATAGCTTTTTGATTTTCAATTTATTAAGTTTTTGATTTTCTTCATTAATACTATTAAAACAAATAAGAATTAAAAACAAAAACACTTTTGTAACAATATTTTTAATATTGTTAGGAATTTTATTGATTGGCTTGTGTGTTTTTGAACTAAAAAATTTTCTCAACAATTTTGAAAATATTGTTGGAAACGAATTAAATAATATTAAAGAATTTTATTCTTATCTAGTTAGTTATTTATCTTTAATTTCTGTATTGATTTTGTGAGAGGTTTTGGTAATGTTTATTTTTAAAAAAAACAGAGTTTAAAACTCTGTTTTTAATTTTCTGTAGATTCAGGAAAATCGTTATATATTGTTAATGATTCAGTACCCATTAATGTGCCTGCTTTGCCTTTAAAAATAATGTATTTAGAATCTTTATTCTCGACAATTTCAAATCCTTGTAATTTATCCGTTACTATTTTTTTAACATCTTCTATAGTTTTGAAATCAGGACCAAAACTTTTGGCTGAAACACCGTTATTATTAACAACACTAATGTTTGGTATATCTTTTTTTAAAATTAAAATAGGATTTAATTCCTCTGACCTTGCAGTTAAATCAAAATTTCCAATTAAATTAGTATTGGCATTAATAGTTATTTTAATTTCTTTTTTACGAGACCCTGTCCCGTTATTGTCATTAATTTCTTTTATATTTGAAAAGCTAGGATTATCTAAATTTATATTTCAGAAAGTTTTAAAAGTATCGTCCTTCTTTTTTAATTCTTCAATTATTCTATTTTGCAATTGCTCTGCTGTTGTTCCTACATTGTCGAAAAATGTAGTCCCTAATTCTGGTCGATTCGAAAATAAGTCAACTCCAAGTTTGCCTGTAAATGTTATCGCAAACTTACCACTATAATGTTCATCCTTGCTTGTAACCTCTATTGTTTTTGGGTTAATGTCGTTAAATTTTGTTGAAAATGTAACGTAATTTGCATTAACTTTTTGGTTGACATAACTTGTTATAAGATTTTTCAATTCAGTTTCGTTTTGAATATCGTCTTTAATTTCATTTGTGTCTCCAAAAATATTTTCTAAATTACCCTTTACTCAATACGTTGCCAAACCATCATAAGTGCCGCTTTTATATTTTGGACTATCAACACCTTTGTTGGCAACATGAATTTTAAAAGTTATTTTGTTTGTTCCATTATATTCAAAATCGTCTATAGAAGATATGTATTTATTAGTTAAATCATCAGTATATTTAGTTTTAATAATTTCAATTATATTATTGTCCACATTTCCTTCGGGCGTTGAATTAAAAATTTTAATTTCTCCTAAATCTGTTTTCGGAGTTGCTAATTCATATGGTAAAAAATTATATTCAAGGTCAACTGATCCAACAAATATTGGGTTAAGGTTAGTTGTTGATATTTTTGCAGTTTTTTCTATAGTGTTTATTGTTAATTCAAAGTATTCTGGTTTATTTACAATTTGAGGATTTTGATTTGTTAATTTGCTTCATAATTGACTTTTCACATTACTTTCATTATTAGCTTCTTCTTCGGTTTGTTTAAAGCTTAAATTAAAAGTAAAATTACGATTTTTAATAATTTGATTTATATTCGGTTTTTCACCAATGTGAAAAGAATTATCAAAATCATTGTTGTCTCCGCAAGAAACAACAGCAATACCGCTTGTTAAAGTTAGTCCAGTTAGTAATAAACTTAATAACGTTTTTTTCATTATGTGTTATTTCCTTTCGCTTTATTTTAATGGTTTATCAAAATCATATATTGATTCAAATTCTCAAGGGTTAGTATCGAAGATACTGTTCGTTGCTTTTCTTAATAAGGTTATTGTGTATTTCTTTTTCACACCTTCATAATCTCAAAATAAATTGTATTGAATTCTAATCTCTTTGTTAGCTGGAGCATTGATATCATCTGTATAAACCAATTCATAACTTCAGTTATTAGGGTTTGTATAGACTAAAACATTATCTTCAACTCATTTATCGTTTGAAAGTGAAAATTTATCAGTAACTATAATAAGTAAATTAATAATCTTATTTAACAATATAGCATTATCGGCAACGCTATCTTTTCATTCAGAACCTGCTCAATCTGTTTTAGGTCCAAATAATGCTGATAGACCACTCAATAAACTATTTTCAATCAATATAGCTTTACCGTTATCATCTTTAATTCCTAAAATTAAAGAAACTCCAGTTTGTTTACTGTTTACTGTTTCTGTTTTTCCTACTGTGTCATCTTTGTTTTTAAAGAAAGTAACTGTTCTTACCATTGATTTATAATTGGGATCGTTAATAATTTTTCTTAAAACATCAAAAATGTTTTCTTTTTCAGCGCCATTAATTGAAACACGGTTTTTTAAGGTTTGAATTAAATAAGCAACATTACCTAAATGCAATTGATATTGTATTTCGTCATTATTAAAGAAATTACTTAAATAAATAACAATGTTTGATAAAGAATAGTGTTTTAATGTATAAAACATTCTTCCTAAATCACCTTCAAGAAGACCGTTTAAACCTAATAAGTCTAAAAAGTTACTAATAGGCATATGGGTTAAGTTATATCAATTATCGATTTTATCAAACAATGGTTTAACTTTGTTAATCAAGCCATTTACTGTTTGAGTAATGTTAAAATCATTACTCAATAAAGAACTAATGGTTGCATTTAAGGAGTTCACCATAGATGCATCAATGCCTTGTGACATCACATCAAAAGATTTAACAATTTTGTTTAAAATATTGTTTTGTTTTTGTCCATTTTGTAATATTCCAATAAAGTTATTGTAGTATTGTAAAAATTCTGTTTTTTTAATATTTTCAGAAAATTTCTTTAATAGATTCTTAACGGCTTCCCTGTGTTCTGGGGGAATTTCATTTTCAATGAAACTTCAAGCTAAAGTTGTAACTGCTATTATAAAATTACTTGTTTTCATTCAAAAACTATCAAAATTAGTATTGTTAGAAATTGATTTAGGTATTTGATTAAAAATGGGATTAATATAGCTCATAATTAAATTGGCTGCAATTCCGCCTAAAAATCCTCCGATAGCGTTTTTTATATATTGCTCAGCAAAACCACTTACTCCATCTAGAATTTCATAAATTAAAGAAGTGCTGGGTCCAGTATTCTTGTCTTTGCTTCCAGCCATGCCTTCGTTTTCTTTAGAATCTCCGAACAAAATATATATAATTTTTTGTAGCGCTATTCCATTAGTATCGTCTTGGGTTGGTGAAAGTATTTTTGCCAGCATTTGGAGCAAACTACTAAAGTTAACTACATTTTTTTTAACCAATTCATTTTTTCAAATAAATTTACTTGAAACACTTGCTTTGTATTCGATATTAGTTTTATTAGCAGAAAAAATATGTGTTACATCTTGTGTTTTATAATCAATAGCCCCTCGTTTTACAAAAATATCCATGTAAGCAATTTGCAATTTAACTCAAGTTAAAATTGGCCCTAAAACTTCTTTTCAATCACCAAAATTGATTCCGCCAGTAATTAAATTAGTGATTAATCATTTAATAGTGTCTGAAATTGAAGCATTTTCTTTTTTTTCTCAATTAGGATTTTTTTCATTATTTTTATTTGTCAAAATTTGATTCAAGCTATGAGCTAAATATTTTTGAGAAATTTCAAAAGCTTGATCAAAAGTTGTGTTTTCGTCTTTAAATCTAGCATCATATTCATTAATTCCATCTCAGCTAAAAGAATTTGCAATTTCGTTTAAATTATTTTCATTACCTTTTATAAAGGTAGCAATTTGATCTAAAACTCCTCCATCTTTAGCAAAATCTTTAATGTTAGTTATAAGACCTCCATTTTGATTTAATAAGTTAGCTAAAATTCCACCCATATTAGTTCCTAAACCGCTAGAAAATAATAATGCCGCAATACCCTCAATACTTTTCAGTGTAGTCAAAAATTCATTTGAGGGATTTATTGATTTTTGATTTAATGAAGACAAGTTATTCGCTACAGAAACAGATTCATTTCCACCTTTATTATTTATAGAATAGTCAAAACTGCCAAAAACAGAATTAAATAAAGATTGAATTTGTACATTTTTACCCCCTAAAGAATTAACTTCATCAGGTTTCAATACATCGTTTACTTTTTGCTTTTTTCAATCATCTAATAAAAAATTAGCACTAATACCTTTTTCGGAATTTATAATTGCTGCTTTAGATTGAAAAGAACTTGTGTACATTATTCTTTCTATCATCTCTGCAGCCATGAATTTAGCGTTATCACCAATTGCGCAACCGGCGGTTGCAAGAGCAGAAGTCGACAATGATATAGAAGCTAAGACGGCAAGAATTTTTTTCATTTTGGACCCTTTCGTAATATACTTAAAGAAGATTTATAACAATTGCTTTTATTTTACATCATTTTGTGGATAAAAAACAAAAATAACACTTTTAAGTGTTTAATATTTTTTTGTTTTGTATTAAAATTATGATTAGATTTAGTTGTTTTTAGCACTTTAACATTCTGTATAGTCGAACCAACATCCAATTTCAAGGGGGACGTCAAATGAAATCAAACCAATTATTAATGCTAAAACAAGGTGTTAAGGGCGTATTCAAATTTCGAATTCAATTTTCAATTATTTTGCTTTTGACTTTTATTGCCTCTTTAATTTTGACAGTTTCAATATCCACTAATAGAAGACTTCAACATGAATATAACGATATTGTTAAATCAACACAAAAATTTGACAACACATGAGCCTTAAACACAGGAAAAAATGTAATGGCTTCAGAAGAACGTAGTTTTATACCAATTCTTGATACAATCTCTTCTGTCAATTCCTATGTTGGTGCTAATGATAAATCTGATTACAATGTAGTTTTAAATCAAAATCCTATAAATGGATCTGTTAATAATTACATAACTAGAACAACTAATTCACCTGAATTTATATCTGCTTTTGATAATATGTTTAAAACATTTTTAGATTATCCTTCTCATTTAGATACTCAATCTTACAATAGTGCTTTGTATCAAGAAAAAATTTTATTAACTGAGATTTTAGCAACTCAATTTTTTAGAGATTTAAAAATTTTGCAAGACACACCAAAAAATACGCAACCAAACAAAGATATCGAATATTTGCTAGACACTCCTTTTGGTAATTACACTTTAAGAAATAATGGTTGATTTACAAAATATTCAATTTTTAAAGATTTAAGTGAACAAAAATTATCTTATTCAGCAATTTTAGAAGATATGAAAAATAATCACTCATCAGAAGAAGAAGCGCAATTATTAATGTATGCTTTTTTTGCTATTCAATCTTTATCAGAAAGAATAGGTTATGTAATGTCTGATGGATGGTTTAATAATCAAAATTGAACTAAAGATGACATAGAAAAAGTTTATAAATATGTATTTGGTATTGACTATAAAGATCCATTAAATTTAGAAAAAACTCAAGGTTATTATTTAAATATTCCTACAAATATATCTATTCAAAACATTAATAAAGATAAAGATAATTATGTTCTATTTGGATCTGATGAAATTAAAAATTTAAAAGACCAATTAAAAATTAGTGGTTGAAGAGGAAATACAAATTTAGTTATTACAAATGCAAATTATGACAAAAATGGTAATGTTTATGAAATTTCTTGAAACAATTCAAATTTATTTTCTGGTCTTTATAATGAATTAAAAACTTTTGCATCAACATCTTTTAAATTTTCTAATGATTTTGGGCAAAATATGGAAAAGTACTTTTCAATTTTTCAAAGTAGAAGTGAATGAATGGATTCTGTTAATCCTAACGGTGGGTTTTTTGATGCTAATATCCAAGATAAAAACGGCTTAAAATATTCTCAAAAAAGAGCTTCTGCTTTTTTAACTCATGAAAGATTGGTTGCCAAAGCCGTTGGTTATGATTCTTATGTTAGAAGGGAAATTTTATATAATGATGCATCTACACAAAAAAAATATCGTGCTATTGCGTTACAAGATGATCAATTAACTAAATTCAAAATTTTAAAAGGTGTTATGCCTTCAAGCAATGGAGAAATTGCTATTTCTTCACAATTTGCCAAAAAAAATAATGTTAAAATTGGTGACTATTTAAAAATTGGTAATGCTTTGTTTTATATTACCGCTTTTGCTGTAGATACATATTCGTTTTATCCTTCAGCAGATCCATTAATTCCATTGCCAAAAGGTGAAACTGACGGTTTAATTTATGCTTCTCCAGAAACATTACAATTACTAACTCAAAATTCTAACGAAGAAAGTTCTATTTACGGAGATATCACTCAAACATTTAACTTTATAAATATTTCTAAAATTAATCCAAGTGATCAAAGTTCTTTAAATGTACAAAGAAATAAATATATTATTTTTAGTAACGCTTCTAAAAATAATGCCCAAAGAAATGCATTATTGTTGAAAGATCCGGTCGAATTACAAAAAGATGTTCAAGCTAAAGGATTTTTTAATTTGCAAGATTTTAACCAATCGACTTATCATTTTAGCTGAACGTTATATCCCTTAGTGTTTAAAGTTTATTCTTCAATTACTTATTTTGCGGCAGCTTTAATTGGAATTATTGAACTTGCCTCTTTAATAGTTTGTGTTAGAAAAACCATTCAAGCCAACTCCAAACAAATTGGAATTTTGAAAGCGTTAGGTGTTGAATCCAAACAAATTTCTTTATCGTATATTTCTTATTCGTTCTTTATTGGTTTCATAGCTGTACCTTTAGGATGATTAGTGGGAACAGCTTTGCAAATACCGATGGTAAATATTTTCTTAAATTATTTTTCTTTCACTCAAAATGAAATTTTCTTTGATTGAATGGCACCGTTAATTGCTTTTGTTTGTTTTGGTCTTTTTTCAGCATTGGTCGGCTTCTTGACTGCATATTGACAAACAAATAAACCTGTTTTGGCAATAACTTTAAGTAAAACTCGTTGAGCTAAATCTGCAACAATTGAATTTGTTAAAAGAACTGTGTTTAAAAAATCTAATTTTCAAACGAGATTGACACTTCAATTAGCTTCTTCGGGTAAACAGGTGATTATGCTTCTTGTTATTTGTGTGTTTATTTCATCACTATTAATTTCAGCAGGCTTAGCTCTTCCGGCTGTTGCAATTAATGCTAAACAAACGTATTTTAACAACACTAATTTCAGAAACTCTGTAACATATAAAAGCCCCATTGGTAATTCACCATTTTCAAAAGATGGAGTTGCATTTTGACAAGGTCAAAATATTTTAGACAAAGATTATGTTGATAATGATCCAATACCTTTAGATATTTCTGGTAAAGTCGGTTATTACAATAATCCTAACAATTACACTTCATCTGTTAACAATGCCAGTATTTTTCCTTCGTTGCAATATACAAAAATGGAAAATAACCAATCAGAAATTAATACAATTTTTGAAAATGTTGCTAAATCACGAACAGGCATTACCAACGCATTTTTATCCGCTGCAGGAAATGCTTTAGCGCTTGCTCAGGGAGTTGGTTTTTCGATTGGTGCGATTGAACAATTTTATGCATATGCATTGAATGTTGATAAATTGATCGACCAAAATGGAGAAGTAATATTAGATTCAAGTTCAACAGATGCTGATAGAATTTCCGCTGCTGCAAGATTTAGCTCCGGAATCACAACTGCTTTGCCTCAAGTTTTAGAAACCTTAATTTCTAATTGAGAAAATAATGTTGGTGTAGATGGAACATGAAAAGATCAATTGATTGGCATGTTGGTGTCTTATGCACCTTCGTTTATTAAATCTTATTTAAATAGTCAGTCAAGAAATGAGCAGTTTGCTTTAGGGTTCGCAACTTCGACATATGTTCCAAAAGAAGAAACTTTTGCAACAGTCATTAATGCTAAATCAGACAATCATAACAATATTAAGATAACTGGTTTAGATGCTTCGCAAAATGCTATCAAAATGAGTGATTCTTTAAAATCTAAAGTGTTCCTAAATTCTCAAGAAGGTAGAAATGTTAAAGTGCAAGTTGAACAAATTTTAAACAATAATTATACAAAAAATGAAGACATAATTTTTAATGGATTAAAAATTTGAGACAACACAACAAAAACATTGACATTGCCATCAGCAAACAATGAGCAGGCAAATGCATACTATAGCATGAAAGAAGGAGATTATCAAAAAAATGTCGAAGCATTTGGAGCGCAAGCTTTTGAATTATTTTCTCCTGTACAAGGAGGGAATATTAAATTACCAAATAATGCTTGAGCTTATAATGATACTGATTACATTGAATCAGCGAAGGACTGAAGTGGATTATCAGAAGATATGCACCAAGGTGATAGGACATTATTAAATCAATATGGTTATGAAAAAACTAACAATGGCAATTTTTATTTAGACCCTCAAACCATTCAAACAAGTAAAATTACTTATAATTTGCAATACCAAATTGCTGACAATTCACCAGCTCCTATTACCGGTACTGATTATGCTGAAGATTCGTCAGGAAAATTTAATTCAGATAAATGAAGCGGAATTAATAATAAAGCATATATGTTTGGTGATTTTAAATATGACAAAGACGGAGTTATTGTTAGTTCATTTATTCGTCCATACTATCAATATAAAAATGTTGAATTATTCATTCCAATAAGTTTTGCTTTATCTCAAGAAGAAGCTGCAAAAACTAAATTAGGTCCTGTTGACGATACAAGAATAGATGGTTCGATAAATAACAAGACTAAAAATTACAAAGAACCAATTGCTAAATATTTGACAGATACCTTAGGAAATAAAAGCGAAAATGTTCAATGATACTTGAGTCAGACATCAAGAGTTGTCGCTAACGAAAATGTTCCTAAATTTGTAAAAGATTCTTGAGGATCACAAAAAAACGAATATAGAACAGAGGATAAATACATTGTTGTTAATGCTTATGATTCAAGATTTAGTAGTTATAGAAATAGTGTTGGACCAGCAATTTCTGATGGAACCCAAAACGGAGGAGAACTTAATGCTTTAACTGAAGGGTATTGAACATGAATCTTAAATGCTGTTAATGGTCAAACTTTGAAAGTAAACAGTGCAAGTCCTATTTCTAGAGGATTAGCTAAAACAATTAATTTAAAAAATGTAGGAACTATTAAGACATACGATTCATCTTTAATTGTTTTAGACTCCGATTTAGCAAATATGCTAAACGGTTGATCAACTGCTAGAACAAGTTCTTATGATTACAACGGTTTTGATGTTAATACCAAAAGAAAAGATCCCGATTCAAGATTTTATAAATATGATCTTGTTGATTTTACAAAATTAAAATCAACAAAAAATTGACAAAAAACGGCATTTGTTAAATCTGCAGACTCACAAGATTATAATCCGCATGCTTTCTATAATGTTGTTCTTTCAAATTTTGATGAACCATTAGCTGTGACTTCTTCAGCTTCAATGATAAATTTGTCTGGTAAACAAGGAGTAACTGATATAGCTGGTCACGGCTTTAATGGTGGAGTTGAAGGATATGGAATTGAAGATTTCAATTTCTTATCAGAAAAAATCTCATTGCTAAATCAAATTACTTCTGTAGCGATTTGAATTGCAATTTTAATAGTAACTGCTGTAGTTGTGGCTGCCGCTTTACTAATAATGTTACTTGGCGATATTTATATCGCTCAATACAAACGTTTTATTATTATGTTACGTTCATTTGGTTATAGCAATAGATCGATCATGACATATGTTTTAGGAACTGTTACTATTTTGAGTTTAACAGCCTGGATCATTGCTACTACACTAACTTGGGGAGGCATTGCCTTAATAATTAGTTTCATTACTAAATCAGGATTCGCAATTCCGTTTGGTGTTTTATGATGAGCCCCTGTTGGATGTATAGTGATTATGTTGATTGCTTACTTAGGTTCATTATTGGTATCTTCAAAATCGGCAAGAAAAGAAGATGTTGCCACAATGATGTCAGCAACCAGTGAATAAGTAAATATAAAATAAAATAATCATTTAATATCTCAAAACTCCGTTTTGAGATATTTTTTAATTTAAAATTTTATTGTTTGTAGTTAACTATTTTTTATATTTTATTAAAATTTTCAAAATTAAAAACCCTAATACTCAATGATTGCTGTTGAGACTTAGGGGCAAAAGATATGATTTAAATTATTTTTTTGACAAATCATAAATTGAAGCGATTCTTCAAGGAGTTGATGTGTAGATATCTTGACTAGCATCTCTGATAATTTCGATTTCATATTTTTTAGTTTGATTATCAATATTTCAATATAAATTATATTTAATTGATACTTTTTGTGTGGCTGCAACATTTAAATTGTCAGCATGAACTAATTCATAATTTCAATTAGATGAATTAGTATAAATATTAACATTATCTTCAATTCATTTATTATTAGAAGCTTCTAATCTCCCTGTTAAGTTAATGAATAAATCAAGAATTCTATTAAGTGTGACAAAGTTTGCTGCCACACTTTCTTGAGAAATAAAATCACTGTTTGTTCAATCTTCTGCAGGACCAAATACTGATGAGATTCCACTTAAAGTACTATGTTTGATTAATGTATTTGATTTTTTGCCAATCTTAAGTCCTAAAATAGCGGCAGCAGCTGTTTGATTTCCTTCTACAATAATTTCTTCATCATCACTAAACTTAACTTTTTTGATTGTTGTCTTGTATTTCGGATTACCAATAAAATTTTTTAAAATTTGAAAAATGTTTAGTTGTTCGCTTCCATTGATGGTTACTTTGTTTTTTAAACATTCTACTAAATAAGCAATATTACCTAAATGTAATTGATAAGCAATTTTATCTTTATTGAAAAATTTATCTAAATATTCAAAAATATTTTTTAAAGAGTAATTTTTTATTGTGTATAAAAGTCTACCGAACTCACCGTTGAAAAAATTAGCTAAACCGAATAAATCTAGAATATCTTTAATCGGCATGCTTGCAAAGTTATTTCAGTTTTCAATTTTATCAAAAGTTGGTTCAATTTTATCAACAAATCCGTTCATTGTTTGACCAATATCAAAGTTTCCACCCAATAAAGACTCTAACAAAGCATTAAGACCAGCGACAGCTTCAGAATTTAAATCGTTTGTAGCAACTTCAAAAGATTTCACAATTTTGTTAAAAAGATTGTTTTCTTGTTCACCGTTTTGTAAAGATCCTAAATAATTATTGTAATAAATAAGAAATTCTGGCTTCTTTAGTCCTTTAGAAAAATCTTGCAACAATTTTTTAATCATATCTTTGTTAATTCCTTCAGGAATTTTGTTCGATATTATTCCTCAAAGCAGATTTCCTGTGACAACATCAATTAATCCTGCTAATCCTGATCAAAAATCATCAAAAGAAGTGTTATTAGAAAAAGATTTTGTGATTGGATTTAATAATTGTTTTATCCCTGTACCCAAAACCAAATTAATTAAAAATCCCGGAATTCCCGCAACATCAGCCAAGTATTGAATGATAAATTCGTAAACACCCTTAAGAGCTTCATATCCTAATTGAGTACTGTTGTCGATACTTTCATTTTCTTTAATATCACCAATTAAAATATAAACAATTTTTTGTAGGCCAATTCCATTAACATCACCGGCTTCGGGTGTTAATATTTTTGCTAACATTTTAAATAATCCACTAACGTTGATAGCATTATCTCGCACTAAAGAATTTTCTCAAATTTTGTTCTTGTGCATTTTGGCTTTATATTGTGTATTTGTTTCACTTGCAGAAAAAATGTGATTAACATCATTCGATTTATAATCAAATGCTCCATTTTGAGCATAACTATCAAGATAAGTGATAATCAATCGAACTCAAGTTAAAAGTGGTCCTAAAATTTCCTTAAAATCTCCGATTTGTAGATCTCCAGCAACTAATTTATTCAATGTTCAAGTTACAGTGTCTGCAATTGAAGTCTTATCTTTGTTATTTGAGTTAGGATTTTTTTCGCCCTTTTTATTTGTTAAAATTTGATTCAAACTATGAGCTAAATATTTTTGGGAAATTTCAAAAGCATCTTCAAATGTTGTATCTTCATTTTTAAATGTTGTATCAAATTCGTTTATTCCGTCTCAAGTTAATCCACCAATTATTCCATCTAAAAGGTCAGCATTGTTTTCAAAAAAATTGTTAATAACATCTAAAAAACCACCATTATCAGCAATTACTTTTATTTGATCAATAATTCCTCCGTTTTGGTTTAAAAGACCAGCAACAATTCCTCCTAGATCAGTCCCGATTCCAGTTCCTACAAAAACTTTTGCAAGTTGTCCCACTGTTTTTAAAATTTGTAAAGTTGAACTTGAAGGATTTAAAGAATCTTGTTTTAATGAATTTAAATTATTTTGAACACTTCCAATAACTGTTTCATTTCCTCCAACATTATTAATAGAATAGTTAAAATTTCCAAACAAGGAATTAAATAAAGATTGAACCCTAACATCATTTCCACTTAGATCGCTAACTTGATGATTAGAAAAATCAGTTCCTATCGAATTAGATTTTCAAGTATTTAAAAGGTAATTAGCACTAATTCCTTTTTCAGAGTTTATAATCGCAGCTTTAGCTTGGTATGAACTTGTATACATAACACGTTCTACCATATTAGCAATTAAAGCCTTTTTACTATCCCCAATTGAACACCCAACTGTAGCAATTGAAGATGCCCCAAGAGAAACTGAAGCTAGCAGTGCGAGCATTTTTTTCATGTAAGCGACCTCCGTTATGTATAATTTAATATAACAATAGTTATTTTACACCATTAAAATAATAAAAATCAATAATTTTTGGTAAATAAACTTGTAAAAATTATTTGTTTTTTATAATCAAGGAGATTAAACACATGAAATCTAACAGGATCTTAATGTTAAAACAGGGCATTAAAGGTGTATTTAAATTTAAAATACAATTTTCAATAATTTTAATTTTAACATTTCTTGCTTCTTTAATTTTAACTGTGTCAATCTCAACAAATAGACGTTTACAACATGAATATAATGATGTTGTTAAAGTTACACAAAAATTTGACAACACTTGAAGTCTTAATACTGGTAAAAATATTTCAGCTTCAGATGAGCGTAAATTTATTCCGATTTTAGACACCATTTCGCCATTGAATTCATATATTAAAGCTAATGGTAAAAGCGATTACAATGTCGTTTTAAATCAAAGTGCAGCTAATGGCTCAGTTAATAACTATATAACTAGAACAACCAATACTGAGCCTTTTAAAGAAGCTTACACAAATTTATTTAAAAATTTTAATTCTCAAGAATTTAATTTAAAAGCAGATCGTGAATCATACAATAAAAGCTTTTTTCAAGAAAAGTTAGCAATGACAAATCTTTTAGCTACTCAATTCTATAAAGATTTAATAAAATTACAAAATAATTCTCAAGATAGCGATATTGCGTATTTGTTAGACACACCTTTTGGTAATTACACTTTATTAAACAAAGACTGATTTGCAAAATACATTGATATTGCAAATTTGGAATCAAAAAATTTAGACTACAAAACAATTTATGAAAATATTTTAAAAAATTATGCAAATGACGAGAATGCTCAACTAGTTATGTATTCATTTTTTGCAATTCAATCTTTATCTGAAAGAATTGCTTATGTAACATTTGACGGTTGATACAATAATCAACAAAACCAACAAATTGATGTTGCATGATTTTACAATTATGTATTTGGAATTAAATACGATAACTTAAATGAAAGTAAGGGTTATTATTCTATTTTTCCTGATAAAGTTTCTTTAGAAGAAATTAACACTAAAAAAGATGATTATGTTTTACTTGGTTCAACAAACATTAAAACTTTAGCAGACCAATTAAGTAAAGAAGGTTGAAGAGGAAATACTAATCTAGTTTTAACTAATGCTACTTATAACGACTCAACAATTAGTGCTATTTCTTGAGACCCAAGAAATTTCTTTTCAGGTGCATATAATGAATTAGCGACTTTTGCTACAACAAACTATATGTGATCAACTGAATTTAGTGGAAATATGGAAAAATACTTTTCAATTTTTCAAGAAAAAAATGATTGAATGGATCCAAATGCAAGTTTAAGTGATTTTTTCTTTGCAGACATTGAAGCAAAAGATGGGTTGCAACATACTCAGAAAAGAGCAGCGGCATTTTTAGCTCACGAAACACTTGCTACTAAAGCTGCGGGTTATGAAACTTATGTTAGAAGAGAAATTTTATATAATGATGCTACAACTCAAAAAAAATATCGTGCAATCGCTTTACAGTCAGACCAACTAACTAAATTTAAAATTTTAAAAGGTGTTATGCCATCAGGTCTTGGAGATATTGCTATTTCTCAGCAATTTGCTAAAAAAAATAAAGTCAAAATCGGAGATAACATCAAAATTGGTAATGGGTTATTTTACATAACAGCATTTGCAGTTGATACTTATTCGTTTTATCCTTCAGCAGACCCATTAGTTCCGTTACCAAAAGGAGAAACTGATGGTTTAATTTATGCATCACCTCAAACTTTAAAATTATTAACTCAACCATCAATTCAAGAAGCAACTATTTCAGGGGATGTTACTCAAACATATAATTTTATAAATATTTCTAATATTGATCCAAATGATCAAGCTTCTTTAAATGAACAAAGAAATAGATATATTATTTTTAATAACGCTTCTAAATCAAATTCAGAAGCAAATGCATTGCTACTTAAAGATCAACAAGAAATTAAAAAAGCTGTGCTAGCTAAAGGATTCTTTGATCTTAAAGATTTTAAAGCTTCAACATATCATTTCAATTGAACATTATACCCACTAGTATTTAAAATTTATTCTTGAATTACTTACTTAACTTCAGGATTGATAGGTATTATTGAACTTGCTTCATTATTTGTTTGTGTTAGAAAAACTATTCAAGCCAACTCAAAACAAATTGGAATTTTAAAAGCCTTAGGAGTTGAGCCTAAACAGATTTCCTTTTCATATATTTCTTATGCATTCTTTATTGGTTTTCTAGCTGTTCCTTTAGGTTGACTTGCAGGTACTTTATTACAAATTCCAATGGCAAATATTTTTGCTAATTACTTCTCGTTTTCAAGAGATAATTTATTCTTTGATTGAATGGCGCCGTTAATTGCATTTGTTGGTTTTGGCTTTGTTTCAGCAATTTTAGGATTCTTTACCGCATACGTGCAAACCAACAAACCTGTGTTGGAAATTACTTTAAACAAAACTCGTTGAGTTACTTCACCAACAATTGATTTTGTTAAACGTACAATTTTTAAAAAAGCACCTTTTCATACAAGACTTTCATTGCAATTAGCTTCATCAGGCAGACATGTTATCACCTTATTGGTTGTTTGTGTCTTTGCATCATCATTATTAATTTCTACAGGATTTGCGATTCCGGCCGTTGCTATAAATGCTAAACAAACTTATTTCAAAAATACCAAATTTAGAAACTCAGCAGTAATGCATAATCCGACAGGGAACTCTCCATTTTCAAAAGATGGAGTAACCTTTTGAAACGGTCACGAAGAATTAGACAAAGACTATGTTATTAATGATCCGATTAAATTGGATGGAATTAGTAATTCTGGATATTACAATAATCCTAATAATTATGTTGCTTCTCTTAACAACTCTGGTATCTTTCCTTCGTTGCAATATACCAAAACAAATAATGGAATAGAAGATATTAATACAATTTTTGAAAATGTTGCTAGAGGAAGAACTAAAATAACTAACGCCTTTTTATCTGCTTCTGGTAATTCATTAGCAATGGCACAAGGTGTAGGATTTTCAATTGGTGTTATTGAACAATTTTATGCATTAGTCTTAAACACCAAAAATTTAAAAGATTACCATGGAAACATCCTAATTGATGAAAACACAAGTGATGCTCAAAGAATTGCTAAAGCAGCAGCACTAAGTGGTGCCGTTACTCAAGCTCTACCTCAAGTATTAGATGCTTTGATTGATAATTGGCAAAACAATACTTCAGCAGATGCAACTTGAAAAGATAAATTAATGGGAATGATGACAGCCTTTGCACCATCATTTATCAAAGCTTATCTAACGAACAAATCACGTGATGAACAATTTGCATTAGGCTTCGGAACTTCTAACTACGTTCCTAAAAAAGAAACTTTCGCAACAACTTTTAAAGCTCAAACTGATAATCACAAAGAAGTAACCTTCACAGGTTTAGATGCTTCACAAGATGCTTATAAAATTAATGAATCTTTAAAAAATAAAATTTTCTTTGATTCACAAAAAGGTAGAATTGTAAAAGCGCAAATTGAACAAATTTTAAATAATACTTACAAAGAAAATCATGATATTCTTTTTAATGGTTTTAAAGTTTGAGATAACACTACAAAAACCTTAACAATACCAGTTGCTAACAATAAACAAGCTAATGCTTATTACGGTATGGAAGATGGAGACATCCATTCAAATATTAATGTAAACTCTCAAGCGCTAGAATTATATTCTCCAATTCAAGGTAATAATGTTAAATTACCAATGTACGCCTTTGCATATAACGACACTGACTACATTGAATCAGCAAAATCTTGAAGTAGTTCAGAGAACATGCACCAAGGCGAAAGAACTTTATTGAATCCTTATGGTTATGCTGAAAAAACAGAAAATGGGAATTATTACCTAGATGCCCACACAATTCAAAATAGTAAAATGACTTACAATTTACAATTTGAACCAAAAGATCCAACAACAATTACGCAAACTGACTATTCTTCAGACACATCACCTGAATTAGCCGGAAAATTCAATGTTGATAAATGAACTGGTTTACAAGACAAGGCTTATATGTTTGGTGATTTTAAATATGATGAAAATGGTAACATTATTAATTCATTTATTCGTCCATATTACCAATACAAAAATGTAGAATTATTTATTCCAGCCTCATTCGCCTTATCGCCAAATGATGTTTCAAATCTTGAATTAGGGCCTGTTGATGATACTTTAGAAAATGGTTCTAATAATAAAAAATATCAAGCTCCAGTTGCTAAATTTTTAACCGATACTTTAGGTAATCAAAGTGAACAATTGGGATTGAAATGATTTTTAAAACAAAACGCTCGTGTTGTTAGTGATAGCAATGTTCCTGATTTTGTTAAAGAATCATGAACCGGTCAAAAAGATTCTTATAAAAACGATAAATATATTGTTGTTAATGCTTATGACTCAAGATTCAGTACTTACTTGCAAGGCGATCAAGGAGATAACTCAGTACCACCAATTTCTGATGGAAAACAATCAGGGAGTGAACTAAGCGCTTTAACAAATGGTTATTTGCCTTGAATGTTGAATGCGGTTGCTGGCCAAACAATCAAGACTAGTGGATCAAGTCCTGTCTCAAAAGGACTTGCTAAAACAATTAATTTAAAATCTGTAGGGACAATTAAAACTTATGATTCTTCACTAGTGGTTTTAGACTCAGATATTGCAAATATTCTAAATGGTTGACCAACAGTTCGCACAACATCTTATGATTATCGCGCCTTTAATGAACAATCAAGAGATAAAGATCCTGAATCTCGTTTTTACAAATATGATCTTGTTGATTTCACTAAATTAAAATCAAGTTCTGATTGACAATCAACTTCTTTTGTAAAATCTCAAGATTCACAAGGATATAATCCGCATGCTTTCTATAATACAATTTTGTCAAATTTTAACGAACCAATAGCAGTAACTTCTGCAGCTTCAATGATTGATGACATGGGTAAATTTGGGATTACAGCAATCAAAGGATATCCAGATTCATCAGGAATTCATACATATGGAGTTTCTGGTTTTAATTTCCTATCTGAGAAAGTCGCATTATTAAACCAAATTACTTCAGTTGCGATTTGAATTGCAATTCTGGTAGTTACAGCTGTGGTTATTGCATCAGCATTGCTGATTATGTTGTTAGGAGATATCTATATCGCTCAATACAAGCGTTTCATTATTATGTTGCGTTCATTCGGATATAGTAATAGGTCAATTATGTCCTATGTTCTAGGAACAGTTACAGGAATGAGTATAATTGCTTGGGGAATAGCTACGGGATTAACTTGGGGAGGAATTTATTTAGCGATTAGTTTAATCGCTAAAGCAGGACTTGCAATTCCGTTCGGAGTACTATGATGAGCTCCAGTTGCATGTATTGCAATTATGCTAGTATCTTATTTAGGCTCGCTATTCGTCTCTTCAAAATCAGCAAGAAAAGAAGCAGTTGCTTCAATGATGTCAGCAACAAGCGAATAAGAATAAAAAAGGCAGTTTTGCCTTTTTTATATATATGGATAAAGTATTCTAAAAAACCTTTAAATAAGTTATAATTTGTTATGCGAGTTAATTTACACGGATTAATTCCTTGGCAGCGATGCCCAAAGACCATAAGGAGAAACTAAAAAATGATTAGAAAATACGAAGTGATGTATATTTTAGATCAAGACGTTAAAAACGCTAAAGAAATCCAAGAAAAATTACATGGAATTTTAGCTACTGGTGGAAAAATTATCGAAAGCAAAGATTGAGGTTTAATGAACTTCGCTTACGAAATTAACCACAAGAAAAAAGGATACTATACAGTTGTTATTGTTGAAACAACAACTGAAGCAATCAACGAATTTAAACGTATTACAGGAATTGACAAAAGCGTTATTCGTTCATTAGTTTTAAATACTGAAAATGTTCAAAACTATGAACAATCAACTGAACTTTCAAAAACTGATATGACTAAATTTGAAGAAGAACGTCGTGAAAGAAAAAATAACTTTAAAAAACCATTTGTAAAAAACGCAAATTTTAACAACACAACATCTTCAACAAATGAAGAAGGAAGAAAACCATTTGTGAAAAAAAATGATGCAGCAGCACCAAAAACTGTAGCACTAGCAGCAAAAGTTGAAACTGTTAATGCAGATGAATCTAAAGCTTACTTAGAAGCAGTAAAAGCTAAATATGCGGCTAAACTTGAAGAAGAAGCAGCACACGAAGCAAAAGAAAAAGCAAAACATGAAGCAGCATTAGCAGCTGCTAAAGATGAAGCAGAAAAAGAAGCTATTAAAAAAGCAAAAGCAGAAAAAGAAGCAGCTAAAGCACAAATGTCAACTGAAGAAAGAGCAAAATTAGATGGATCTGATTCAATCGAAGAAGCTCGTTCAGAATTACAAAAACACGCTAACGCATTACGTTCATTAGTACCAGCTGAAGAGAAAAAAATTCACGCAGCTAACTTACGTGATATGACTAAAAAAGAATTAATTAAATACATGAAAAAAGTTCATGATGTTTTAGAAAAATAATTAGCATCAAAAAATATATGGAGGTAGAGCATGAATCAAGTTTCGCTAATAGGTAGAATAACAAGAGATTTAGAATTAAGAGATTCGTCAAATGGTTCAAAATTTGTTGGATTCACACTTGCAGTTTCTGAATATAGAAACGGTAACGAATTTACAAACTTTATTCCTTGTGTTGCGTGAGAAAAAAACGCAGAAAACATGGTTAAGTTTGTCAAGAAAGGTGCTCAAGTTGGAGTAACAGGAAGAATTTCAGTAAGATCAAACAATGTTAATGGTAAATATGAAACCATTGTTAACGTTAATGCTGACCGTGTAGAGTTCCTAGATTCCAAAACAAGTGGTTCAAATCAAACTGAATCATTTACTCGAGACAACTCAAATTATGATATGGATCAAATTAATGCATTTGAACCACAACATAAAGAAATGCCTCAACCTGCATCAAAACAAGAAGAAGAAATTATCATTAGTGATGATTCAATTCTATGAGATTAAAATAGGAGGCAAAAAACATGATTAAAAAATTTGTTAGAAAAAGAAAAAAAGTTAACTTTTTTGCAAAAAACAACATTAAATATATCGATTATAAAGATGTCGAAATGTTAAAAAAATTCATTTCAGGTAATGGACAAATCTTACCAAGAAGAGTTACAGGTACATCTCCAAAAGACCAAAGAAGTTTAGCATTAGCTATTAAGCGTTCTCGTCAAATGGGATTATTACCATTCGTAGTTGAATAAAAAATTAAGCAGAACTTTCGAGTTCTGTTTTTTTGTGAGAAAATATAGTTGTAAAGGAGTGCTTAGATTATGAAAGTTATATTTTTAGAAGACGTTAAGGGTCAAGGCAAAAAAGATGAAATTAAAGAAGTATCTGATGGCTATGCAAGAAATTTCTTGTTACCAAAAGGATTGGTTAAACCCGCAACTGTTAATAGTGTCAAAACACTAAAAAATAAAATTCAAACTAATCAAGAAGAAACAGCACTATTGAAAGGGGAAACTCATTTGCTAAAAGCAGCAATTGAAAATATTACTTTAGGTTTTAAATTGCAAGTTTCTGAAGGAAAAGCTTTTGGAACAATTACTGATGCAGCAATTGTTGAAAAAATGAAAGCTGAACATAAAATAGAGTTAGATAAACGCAAAATTAAGGCACATAAAGCCCTTAATTCGCTGGGAGTCTTTTACTTAGATGTAAAATTAGATTTTGGTGTGGAGTCGCGCTTGCGGGTGAATATTCAAGCAGCGTAATTAGTTAATTTAAATAAAAAGCACTTTTAAAAGTGCTTTTTATTTTTAAGAGATAAAACAATTAAAAAGTTTATGAGTTAAAATATACAAAGTATTAGGAGCAAAAATTATGGATTTACAAAACTTAGAATTAGATCATCAAAATTTAATAACAACTGAGAAAATGGTATTGGCAATTGCTATCCATTCACCTAAAGCTTTACCAGACATTTTAATGCGCTTAACTAGCAATGATTTTTTAATAGCCCCACATAAAATTATTTTTGCGGCTATTTCACAATTGCAAAGTGAATCTAAACCAATTACTTCAATTACTATTGCAGATGAGTTAACAAACAACAAACAATTAACCCAAGCAGGAAACATTGAATATATTGCTGAAATTTCAGGAGCTTTTTATACTGATGTTGCTATTGATGAATATATTGATATTGTCTACAAAGCTAGCATGGGAAGAAAATTTGATCAAACTTTAATTGATATCCAAAGTTCACGTAAAAAAGATGCTAATTTAAGTAACGTTTTAACTTTAGCTCAACAAGAGATTTTAAACATTGATTTAGAAACTAAAAAAAGTGACGTTCAATCAATTGGGGGTTCAATGACTGCCTTAATTGAAAAAATTCATGATTTAGAACAAAGAGAAGATTCACTAACTGGAGTTACTACTGGTTATAGTAAATTAGATAAAATTACAGCCGGATTACAAGCGGGTGACTTCATTATTTTAGCCGCTCGTCCTTCAATGGGTAAAACCGCGTTTGCTTTGAATATTGCGCAAAATGCTGCGATTAATAATCGTCAAAAAAATTCTGTAGCAATTTTTTCAATTGAAATGCCAAGAGAACAATTAACACAACGTATGTTGTCAACTTTAACTGTTATTGATTCTAATAAATTAAGAACTGGAAAAGGGTTAACTGCTGAGGAATGAAATGCTATTCATAAAGCTAATGACCGTTTACAAGCTACCAAAATTTTTATCGATGATACTCCGGGGATTACTGTTCAACAAATTCAATCAAAACTTTACAAATTAAAAAGAGATGAAGGTATTACTCTTTGTGTTATTGATTATTTACAATTAATATCTAGTCCAGGAAATGGTGCTGATCGCCAAAATGAAATTTCAACTATTTCTCGACAATTAAAACGCATTGCTCGTGATACTGGAATTCCGATTATCTGTTTATCACAACTTTCAAGATCGGTAGAAAAACGTGAAGATAAAAAACCAATAATGTCAGATTTACGTGATTCTGGAGCAATTGAACAAGATGCAGATATTATTATGTTTTTATATCGTGATGAATATTACAAAAATAGTACAACTGATGACCGTGATTTAAATCCGATTCAAGAAACAAATTTAATAATTGCAAAACATCGTAATGGTTCAACTGGAATCATTAATTTACAGTTTAATTTAAAGTATGGAAAATTTTTAGATAGTATCAAATAGGCATTTTTTTATGTATAATTTGTTTTATATGTGCAGAAATAAATATATTTTTTAGGAGGCAACAATGAAGAAAATTTTAACTTCAGCAATGGCGATTGCAATCACCGGAACTTCAGCAATGGTTGTTGTTTCTTGTACTACACCCAAAAGACAAATTCCTTATACTTTAAATGGTAATTTAGCTATTAAAGATTACAGTAATGATGAAAATAAAATTGCAATTAATGGTGGTGAAAACTCAGCTTACAAAGGTAGGGTTCCGTTTACATTTTTAATTAATAAATTGACTAATGTGATTTCTCAAACTTCATACATGTACCCAACTATTAGTAGTTATGAAAAAGCACAAAAATCTTTTGTTGGCGCCGATCAAGGAGAAGATAAATTAACAATTGATGGTCTTTGAACTGGAGACTCAGAAGGCGAAGTTGATTTTTACAATAAATACAAAAATAAAGAAACTAAAATTGCAACTCTTGAAGGTTTGTACAGATATGCTAAAGCAACAAAAGACACAAGTATTATGAATCCTGATGATGTAGATGTAAAAGAATTTTACAATGGATATTTAGGATTAGACGGAAGTGCATATGATTCTTCATTTGTTGATATTCAAATTGATTCGTCAGCAGAAACCAAACAATCATATGAAACCCCAACTATTTTAGGAATTACTGCTAAAAAAGAAGAGGATAAAGAAACTAGTGAATTAATCTTTGATAAAGATACTGCAATCAAAAATTTTACCGAAATTAACACAAATGTTGAAGATGACTTGTCAAAAAACAAAATTGGTAATCAAAATGCCAACCCTTTTAATATTTTAACTTTAGGAACTGAAGCTCCCGCATTAGTTCAAACAATTGAAAAAGTTGAAACAAAAGATAATTACCTAGACGCTAATCGAATTACTGATAAATGAGATTTTCAATACAAAGAGACAACTAAAGATGAAAAAACAACCACATCATTTATTAGTACTCTTTCAAAATTAGTGCCAGTAGCACCTTTAAATTTAACATATACATATGACACTAATGTTAGAAATGCTAATTCAACTAAATTTACCATTGATATGACAGTTGATGGTTTAACAGCCGTTTATTCTCCGGTATTATTAAATGCGAATCGTAAAGATGAAAACGGAAAACCTGTTGGTGATTATAAAGCCTTTGCTGTTTGAGTTTTGAATGGTTACCAATTTAATACCAAATATGATACAGCAAATATTTCTGATGCTAACAAAAGCAGAGCTACTTATGGTTATTTCTCAAACATTAATATTTCAAATTTATCAATTAAAAAAGTAATATCAGAAACAAATAATTAAAAAAAATTCAACTCTATGTTGAATTTTTTTTATAACTTTTTAGCATATTTAGTTCATTTACGACCACGTCAACGAATTACATAAATTGTTGCTCTACCAATTGGATCTAGTAAAATTCCTAATCAAATATAAATCAAACCTAAACCAGTAGCTCCAGTAAAGGTGTATTCAATAATTAATGGAATCATAACCATTCCGATTGTCATTGTAAAGATTGACACAATCAATGGCGTTCATAAATCACCAACAGCTCATAACGCTCTTAAAAGAGTTAGGTTAACGGTGTCGAAGAGAGTTTTAATGTTGGCAATAGCAAATATTATAATTCCAAACTTAATAACAATTTGTGTATCAGCATTAAATACCCAAACTAAAAGTGGATAAACAGCACTAAAAGTTAGTGTTGATAAAATTAATTGGGCATAAACAGAGATTTTTCAACAATTCATTCCTTGATGATAAGCATCATCAACTGAGCCTCTACCAATTTCTCGGGCAACTAAGATTGAAGTTACAGTTGAAATTGCTTGTAAGAAAGTTCCTGAAAATTGGTTAATAGTATTAATGTATACATTTAGATTAATATATTTGTCAATATCCTCACCGTTCGGAGTTCCTAATCCAGCAACTGCTGAACGGGACATAAAATTACATACATTTCATAAACCCATTTCCAAAGTAATTGGTAAACCAATTCTGATTGTTTCAATAGCAAATTTTCTATCAAAACGTTTTTTATTTCTATAATCAATATAATGCATATTAATTATAATCATGTAAATCATTTGAAAGAGTACAGACAAAGGTATTCCTAATGCTGCTCACAAAGGATTAGCACCTTTAATTCCGAACAAAATTAATGAAACAACTCCTAAATCGATAAAATTAGAAAGAATTGCCCCAATTGCTACGTGACGTTGTTTCTTCAAAACTTGTAATCCAGCAATATAAACTTGAGCAATACTCATAAATAATAATTGAATTGTGAGAATGCGAATATAGTCACTTACAAAATCCATTTCCTTAATATTAGTTCCAGTAATTAAGTTATCACTAGTTCCTTGCATTTGAGCTAGTTGGGGAGCAAAGATATTCACAAGAAGCACTACAAAACCAGTAATTAAAAAATTCACAACAATTCCGGTTGTAATAATAGTTGCTAATTCTTCTTTACGATTTTGACCAATTAAATTACCACCAACTACCAAAGTTCCTGATGCTACTAAACTTGGAATGAATTGCAAACTCATAAAAACAATCATGGCTTTATTGTTTGCGGCCGCAAAATGACTGCCATCATAATTGGCAAATAAAATAATATTAATTTAGGAAATAAACATTGCTAAAAATAACTGAAAAAAGATGTGGCCAGTCATTGATAATATCTCTTTAGAATTGTTTGGTTTCAAATTCATTAAAATTTTACTCATATCTAAACCTTTAAAAATATTTTACTTTAATTCATTAATAATCTTGACACTAATTTTCATAAAACATGCTATTCATTTTTTCATAAAATAAAACATTTAACAAACATACTAAGTTATAATATATATTAAGTTTTATTAGGTTTATGAAGGGCGGAAAATTCAATGTTTGATAACTTTGGACAATTACTTTTATCGGGTAATAATTTGGCTTATGCTTCGATTTCCCTTCTTGGGATTTGTTTGTTTGGTTTTGTAATTTTTGAATCAACAAAATATTGACATAACAAGCGAAGAAACATCCCTTATAATGGTTTGAAATTTACAACTAAAAACATTGGCTATATAGCAATGATGATCGCCGTATCTGTTTCTGTAACTGTTGTTATTTCAATTACTTTACCAGTAACGGTTTTTCCCCCAATTCGTGTCGCCTTTACTGGGATTATGATTAAAATAACTGGGTTATTTTTTGGTCCAATTGTTGGAATTATTGTTGGTTTAAGCACAGAAATGTTATGCTTAATGTTTGTGCCTTCGTATATTCATATTGCTTATTTTTTTGTTTCAATAGGATTCGGCTTTTGAGCAGGTATATCTTCTTATACCACTAAATTGAAAAATAAGAATAGATGAATTACTTTTGGATTAATTAATGCTTATACAATTGGTTTTACAATTATGATGTATTTCATTACTTCTAGTCTTGGAGAAGCATCAGCCATTTTCGGAATCCAAATAGCAGCAGATATTTTACCGTTGGTTTTTGTAATTTTTATGGCCGTAACTTTAGTTATTATTTGAGTTTTAACTTTTACATTAGAAATTTTGAAAAAGACTAAATGATTAGAATATGTTTTGCCAGTTATTTTGTTATGTATAATCACTGAAACTTTATGTACTTTACTAATAGCATCGTGAGGAGACTCTGGATTTTTAGGTTTACCTGCCAATAGTAATGGATACATGTCAATGGTAGTTACTAGATTATTAATGGTTCCCGTTAAAATTATTTTTAATACAACAGTTTTAACAACAGTAACTGTTGTTTTAAGACCATTAGTTAAACAAAATTAATTAAAAGAGTTTACACATGGAAATACAAAACCCTCAATGAAAAGAATTTTTTCAACAAGAAAGAACTAAGTCGTATTGAACAGACTTAGAATTTTTTGTTGAAAAAGAGTATCAACAAAAAGAAATTTTTCCTAGTCGTCAAAATCTTTTTTCGATTTTTGAAAATATTGATCCTAAAAAAATTAAAGTAGTTATTATTGGTCAAGATCCTTATCACGGTTTTAATCAAGCAAACGGCATAGCTTTTAGTGCGACTAATAATGTTAAAACGCCAAGGAGTTTATTAAATATTTTTAAGGAATTGAAATCAGATTTAGGCATTGATCATTTTAATAATAATGATTTATCAGGATGAGTAAGCCAAGGAGTTTTTTTGTGTAATACTATTTTAACTGTCGAAAGTTCAAAACCGCTATCGCATGCTAATTGTGGTTGAGAATTATTTACCAAAAATTGCTTTGAATATTTAAATCAAGTTAATTCTCAAATTGTTTATTTGTTGTTGGGAAATAAAGCAAAACAAGTTTATGAAAGTTTGTCTATTAAATCAAAAGCAAAAACCATAATTGTTGGTCATCCATCACCTTTTAGTTTTGAAAAGTTTTTCAAAGATACAAAACCTTTTTCTAAATTAAACAAACAACTTGTAAAATTAAATATAGAACCAATTGATTGATCAAAATAGAAGAGGTAGTTATGAAACTTTATAATTCACTAACAAGAACTGCTGAGCTTTTAGAAAAGTCAGTACTTAATATTTATAGCTGTGGGCCTACTGTTTATAATTACATTCATATTGGTAATGCTCGACCATCTATTTTGATGGATGTGTTAATACGTTTTTTAGAAACGCAAAATATTGAAATTAACTTTTTGCAAAATATCACAGACATTGACGATAAAATAATCAATAAAGCTATTGAGCAAAATCAGTCTGAAGAAATTGTTTCTAAACAATTTACAGAAGCTTATTTGAATGACCTAAAATCTTTAAATGTTAAATTACCAAATAAAATTACGCCTATTAGTGAAAAAATGCCTGAAATGATCGCTTTTATACAAGCTTTAATTGATCAAGGAGACGCTTATGTTTCTGGGGGCAATGTTTATTTTAATATTAATAAGCAAAAAGCTAATTACGGTCAATTGTCAGGAAGAAAAATTGAAGAATTAATTTCAGGAGAAAGAGTTGAAATTGACTTGAATAAAAAAAATCCTCTTGATTTCACACTTTGAAAAAATACTGACATTGGTAAAAAATGAAATTCTCCATTTGGTGAAGGAAGACCAGGTTGACACACTGAATGTGCTGTTTTAATTGAAGATTATTTTAAAGGCAAAACCATTGATATTCATGCTGGAGGAATTGATTTAAAATTTCCCCATCACGAAAACGAACGTATTCAATATATTGCTAAAAATAAAATTGAACTAGCTAATCTTTGAATGCACAATGGACATTTAACTATGAGTGGTGAAAAAATGTCTAAATCACTTGGTAATGTTATTTTAGTTAAAGAATTTGTTTCTCAATATAACCCTAATCTGCTGCGTTGAATTTTTTTAACAACAAACTACAAACAACCATTAAATATTAGTGATGATTTAATTGAGCAAGCACTTAAATTTTTTGAAAAATTAAACAATTTAAGAAAAAAGGTAATTAAAGAAATTGCATTAAACAATTTTAATCTTAAAAAGATTAATTCAAAAGATAGTTTATATGTTCAAGATTTCTTCAAATTTATGAATGATGATTTAAATACTCCAAAGGTGTTGTCGTTAATAGAAGCACTAATAAAAAATATCAATAATAAAGTTGATGCAAATGATGTTGTAGATTTGTTATTTATTCTTAATACATTAGGTTTTGGTAATGTCTTTAATTTAGATATTTCAAAAGAAGAAATTGCACAAATAAAAAAATGAAAAGATTTGTTAGATGCTAATGATTTTGTTGAGGCAGATAAACTTCGAGACAAATTAAAAACGAAGGGATTAATTTAATGGAACAAAGAAATTTAATTTATGGTAAACATGCAGTTGAGGAATTTATCAAAAAACATCCCAACATGATTAAAAAAATTTGAGTTAAAAATTTTGAACTTTTAGATAAATACAAAGTAATTAATGAATTAGCAATAGAAGTAATAAAAAGTACTGATGAAAAAATGGAAAAACTATTTCTTGATTATGTAAATCATCAAGGTATTGTAGCAGAAGTTAAAGAATTTAATTACACGCCATTTAAAGATTTGATTGAAAATTTACAAACAAAAAACTCGGCTTTAATTTTAATGTTGGATCAAATTCATGACCCTCATAACTTTGGGGCAATTATTAGAAGTGCTAGCTTACTTGGCGTTGATGGTATTGTTATTTTAGACCGTAAACAGGTACTGGTTAATGCAACGGTTGTTAAAACATCAGTTGGGACTGTTTATGATTTAATTATTTCTAAAGTTTCAAATCTGTCTAATGCAATTAAAGAATTGCAAGAAGCTGGTTTTTGAGTTTACTCTTCAAATTTAAACAAGGATGCCGTAGATATGAGAAAAGTTGATTTTGCAAACAAAACTGTGTTAATTGTTGGCAATGAGCAAAAAGGTGTTTCTGAATTAATTACTAAAAATAGTGATATGAACGTTTATATTCCCTCAACTCAAAATATTGATTCTTTTAATGTTTCTGTTGCTTCAGCGTTATTATTATTTGAAGTTGCAAATAAAATTAAAAAATTTTAAATTAATGATAATCTTTTTTCTTTACGAAAAAAGATTATTTTTTTAAACATTAAAATTAATCATTTTTTATTTTTTAATATTGACAAAAAAGTTCGTAGAGTTGTAAACCATAACTGGAGGGGCTTATTTTTTAATGTTTAATAACTTAATTACAGAAAATACTAATCGAATAATTTGAAATAGTGATTTTATTAATTTTGAAAGCGCTAAACGATACCAATTATTTAAAGCATTAGAATCAGCAATAAATTTTGCAATAAATAAAGCCTTTATAAAGTTTCCGTTTATTCCTTTAGAAAGGAAAGATTTTGATACAATAGCTTGATTTGGTTTTGAAGAAGCGTTCCGGAAATATGATCCTAATAAAACTAAAAAGACATTCACTTTTTTTGTTATGGATAATGTTTACTGAAAATGTTTAGATTATGCTTGCGCGCACATTAACAATAAACACAAAATTCTTAACAAATCTTTAAATAACGAATGAATGTTAAATAACAGTTTTAGTATAGAAGATTGTGAAATTTCTATTGCGACAAAAATTGCTTTAGAAGATTATTTTACTGATCCATCTATTCACCCTTGTGCTGAAACTATTTTTTACAAACATGTTGAAAAGATACCCTTGACCAAAATTGCTTTAAGTTGTAATTTAACACGTAATTTAACAAGCAAAATTCTCACTAAAACATTATTTGATTTAAGTATCTTACTTGCTTAATAAGTGTAATTTTTGGTAATATATATACATTGAAGGAGAATAAATTCTATGGGAACAAATAACAGAAAAGTAATTTTAGTTTGTGAAGAATGTTTGAATAGAAATTATTCTCTAACAAAATCAACTCTAACTCAAAAAGAAAGACTCGAGATTAAAAAATTCTGCCCAACTTGCAATAGCCACAAATTACATAAAGAAACAAGATAGTAATTATGAAAAATAAGAACGATAGTAAAGCTAAGGCTAATAAGGCTAAATTAGAAAAAATCGAAGCTAGGCAAAAAGCAAAAGAGGCAAAAGCGGCGTATAAACTTCAAAAATCTTCTTTGAAAAAAAACAAGAACCAAAATATTGTTAATTCCTATGATGATGAAGGTATTATTAATAAAGTTCAAATTGATTCTAAAGAGATAAAAAGAAAAACTAAAAAAAGTATCAGAGTAAAAAAAATTAAGGAAGCCAAAGACAAAATTGATTGAAAATTATCTTTTAAAGAATTTCCAGTAAAAATGGTTAAGGAAGTTAATAAAATTAAATGATCAAGCAGAATTAACTTATCAAAAAAATATATAACTGTTTTAATTTTTATGGCAGTGTTTGCACTTGTATTTTATTTTGTTGATTGAGGACTACAAGAACTATTCGCTTTAATAAAAGTAGTTTAGAATGTTTTTAGAGTGTAAGAGGAGTAAAGAATGTCACACAAAAATTTAGAAGAAGAAATAATTTCAGCAAAAGGGCAATGATTTGCAATTAACTGTCAAACAGGTCACGAAGAAAAAGTGATGGCAGATTTAATCCAAAAAATTAAAACATCGAATTTAGAATCAGAAGTTTACGATGTGAGAATTTCAAAATTTTCAACTTTAACACCAAAAGGTAAGGAGACAGAAAAAAATAAATTTCCGGGCTATATTTTTATTAATATGATCATGAGCGAAAGAGCTTGATTTATAGTAAGAAACACACCTGGTGTTACGGGATTTATTGGTTCTTCAGGAAGAGGGGCTAAACCCTTTCCACTAACAATTGATGAAGTAATTAGAATGTTAACTCCAGAACCAGTTGTTGCTAAAATTGAAGAAGAAGCACCTATTATTAAAAGAGAAAAAGGAGTTGCAGTAGCCAAAAAAGAATTAAAAACCGCACCATTTGCTGAGGGTGATATTGTTTTAATTAAAGAAGGACCATATGCAAACGAAGAAGGTCCAGTTATTTCAATGGACTATTCTAAAGGTGTGGCAATTATTTCAATCGAAATGTTTGGAAGATACACACCTGCTGAAGTGGCTTTCGAAAATATTGCATCACTTAAAGAAAAATAGTTTTTAATAAAACAAAACTTAATATTTTTTTAAAATAAACACTTTAAAAAGGTGTTTATTTTCATTTTTTCACATGGTATTATTATTAAGTCAGATTTTTTATGTGGAAGTTTAGTTTTTAAGACTATTCGTTAGGACCACAGCGAATTATTTGAACACACTAAGAAATAGGAGAGTGTTTACCGTGGCAAAAAGAATCACACGTATTGCAAAATTAGAATTCATGGCAATGCAAGCAAAACCTGGTGCAGAATTAGCTTCATTAGGAATTAACATGCCTGAATTTACCAAACAATTCAACGAAGCAACTAAAGAAAGAGCAGGAGACGTTGTTCCTGTTATTATTACTGCTTATGATGATAAATCATTTGATTTTGAATTGAAAACAACCCCAGCAGCTGTTTTATTAAAAAGAGCTGCAAAAATTGAAAAAGGTGCTCGTAACTCAGGAAAAGAAATTGTTGCAACTATTTCAGTTGATGAAATTAGAAAAATTGCTGAATATAAATTAGTAGATTTAAATGCTAACGATATTGAATCGGCGATGAAAATTATTGCAGGAACTGCCAAAAATATGGGAATCAAAGTCGATGGGATGGGAGAAATTAAATAATGGCTAAAGTAACTAAAAAATACAAAGAAGCTTCAGCCAAAGTTGAAAAACATAAAGTTTATGAAGTTAAAGAAGCTTTAAAATTAGCTAAAGAAACTTCAACAACTAAATTCGATTCAACTGTTGAAATTGCCTTTAATTTAAATATTGACCCAAGAAAAGCAGATCAACAAATTCGTGGAGCTATCGTTTTACCTTCAGGAACAGGAAAAACTCAAAAAGTTTTAGTTTTAACTAATACTAAAGTTAAAGAAGCTCAAGATGCAAAAGCTGATTTTGTTGGTGGAGAAGAATTAATTACTAAAATTCAAAAAGAAAACTGATTTGATTTTGATGTAATTATTGCAACTCCTGAAATGATGGCAAAATTAGGAACAATTGGAAAAGTTTTAGGACCAAAAGGTTTAATGCCTAACCCTAAAACCGGAACTGTTACTCTTGATGTAGCAAAAGCAATTGATGATGTTAAAAAAGGGAAAATTGAATTCCGTGCTGATAAAGAAGGAAATGTTCATGCTATTCTTGGTAAAGCATCATTTACTGTTGAAGCTCTTGAAGCTAATTTTAATGCAATTGCAAATGAAATTAAAAAAGCTAGACCTCAAACTGTTAAAGGTGATTACGTAATTAATGTAACCATTTCAACAACGATGGGTCCCGGAATTAAAGTTTCCTTGTAAAAGCTTAAAAAATCAAAGTCAAACTTTGATTTTTTTATTTTAATATAAATAATTATCTAAATATTGAGGCAAACAAATTTATAAAAATAATAAGAATAATTATTCTGCAATTATTTTATGATCAAAAATTCAAAATTTAACCAATGTAATTTTAAATAAATTAAAAGTATTATTTTATAGATTTTTTATTTTATGATATTAGATGTAAGGAAGTGATTTTTAATGAAAAAAACAAAAAGTGAGTTAATTAAAATATCAAATTTAAGACTTTGGGATAAAAATCCTAGATATGATGAAACAAGTAAAATAAGTTTAAATGATTTAGGCTTAAATGATTTAAAAGTTGATGAAAAAACAAATTATATTAAAAATGATATTTATGAAGAAAATTATTATACTTATTTAACAAAACTTTTAAATAATTTTGATTCAATAAAGATAACATTTGACCTAATAGAATCACTAGCTGATAAAGGTTTTAATTCTGCTTTGGATGATATTTTTGTTATAAAGCCTAAAAATTTGTATAGTAACATAGATAGTTCTAATCAAAATTTAAATATTAATGATATATTTTATGTCATAGAAGGAAATAGAAGATTGATGTGTATTGATCTTCTACAAAATAATCACAATAGCAGAAACTTGATCAAGAAAATATTGGAAGAAAAGAAAAATAGCAACAAAGACAATAAAAACAAGCATTCAATTCATCTCTTAAAAAATATTATTTTGCAATGTGAAGAATATGATTTAGACCAAAAGATAAACTCTTTTATTGAATGTAAAATTATGGATTATGAGTATTATTCATCAGAAGAAGGAAATAAGGAATTGAACCAAATTCTTAACGCAAGACATTTTGGTAATAGAAAGGGAAAATTAAATTGACCAAGAGGCTTGATTCTTAGAAAGATTTTTCAATTAATACAATATGAAGTAGAAAAAAACCCACGCATAGAAAACAAAGAATTATATAAAATACTAGAAGATTATGTGGGTAAAAAAATTTCATCATCTGATATAAATGCAGCATTATACGTAAACATGTGTATTGAACTTTGAAATAGTAACAATGATGATAAAATAGCTTGAAACAATACTGAAACAGGAGATGTTAATGAATCAAATAATTTTGTGCTTTTTGATGAAAACGGGGTTAATGTGTCTTCTGAATCAACTGTAGGCATATTTGTTTCGTCATTAGAAATTTCTAAAAACAACATTAAGTTGTTTGATGAGAATTTTAATAAAGTTACATTATCAAAACTTATAAAATTTAAATACAATATACAAAAAATTAATAATAAGAATAATGAATATATTGATGCTTTCTTTTTAAAAGATGGTGTAGAAATAAAAATTGAAAAACATATTTTGGAAAAAATACTATTAGAAATTGTTGGAGCTGTAAAAAAAGGGGATATTAATACACGCTCTTTTGCTAATGAAAATATAACAAATGCAGGAATCAACATTAGAAAGTTATTACTTCCAAACGAAATAATACCAACCTATAAAGCACTAAATTTAAATATTAATCAAATTATGGGCATATCGCCTTCTAACGTCGACAAAAATTTGTCTGCTTTGAATGAAATATCTTCTAATTTAAGAATTATATCTAAAAGATATGAAGAAAGTTTGGATTTTTTCGATAAGAGCATACGTAGGCATCAGGATAATGTATTTTTGCTAGTTTTAACATATATTTGAAAAACTGAATATGGAAGATTAATTAAATTTAAGGACACCACAAAAATTCGAGATATACCTACATTAATTTTTTCTGGATTATATAGAACAACATACGAATTTATTTTAGAAATGTTAGGGTTTTACCTTTCAATAGAATATTTAAAAAATGTATCAACAAACTCAAGTACAACAGACTCTAAAGATGCTTTGTTTAATTCAATTTGTAAAGAATCTTTCGATATCATACATATGAATTTAATTTCAAATAAATTATCTTATAAAGGTGAAAAAATATCTGATTTCTCAATCTTTTATGAAAAACAAACAGAAAATAATAAAAAATTAATTATAAATGATTATTTTGAATATTTATATTGAATTCTTGGCTTGCATGATTTTCAAAAAGAAATTAGCGACGAAATTGTTTTTTCTTTTTTTGATAAAATTTTAGTTCAAGATTTTATGAATTCTTCTTTTTATAATTATGATTCTAATCCTAAAAATTGGATTAATATTGAAAAAATAAAAGACGAAAATTTTATTGAAACATTAAAAAAAGAGTGTATTAAAAATAATTTTTTTAACAAAATAAACGATGTTAAAAAAATACCATTCATTTTCAAACTTATTGAAAATATGAATAAAGATTTAATTTCTGAACTTAACCAAAAACAATTGGTATGAAATATGGTTAATAGAATTATACATAAACCTCTTTCTTCAATTTTTACTTATAATAACAACTCCGATTTAGATCAGCTTAATATTTTTCTTTTGACTCTAATAGAAATAGAAAAAATTATTAGCGAAATATTAGATTAACATTTTTTATTGAATTTTTAACTTTTATGATCATAAAAAGCTATAATTTTATTGTATGTAAACATGAGGTAATAATATGGATTCAAATATAGTTATAAAAGAATCTTATAATTTGAATTTTAAATTAATAAAATCATTAGATTTAACTTCTGAGGTCAAAGAAAATTGAAAAAATAAAAGTCGTATGTGAGGAGATAAAACACACCGAATTTCTTCATATGTAGCTATGTTTTCTCCTGCTTTGGCGAATTATTTTATAAAAGAATATAGCGAAGAAAACGATATAATATTGGACACTTTTTCTGGCCGCGGTACAACATTGCTTCAGGCAAGATTAGATAATAGAAAAGCCTATGCAATTGATTTAAACCCTTTTGCTTATGTTTTATCAAAATCAAAATCGAGATCGTTTAAAATTCAAGATATTTTATCTAGAATAAACGAATTGGAAGAAGAATATAATAAAAGTTTTAATAATTATAAATGAAATAAGGATTTGGAAATTTATTATAGTCGACATAATTTAAAACAAATTTCTTTCATTAAAGAAAAATTGGGTTTAAAGTGGCATTCATTAAGCGAAATTGACAATTATATATTGGCAATAACACTTGGAATAATGCATGGACCAATGAGAAAAAACGGTGAAACCTTATACTTATCTTTGCATATGAGCAATCACACTTCTATGTCTAAAAACTATGTAAAAAAATATGCAAAAGAAAAAAAACTAAAAAAACCAAAGGATAATGTTTTTGAAAAAATAAAAAATCGTGCAAAATTTATTATTTTAAAATCTAAATATTCAGATAATGTCGGTATAGTTAAATACGGTAATGCATTGGAGATATATAATTATTTTCCTAATTTGAAACCAAAATTAGTTTTCACATCACCCCCGTATTTAAATATAATTAATTACACTAATCAAAATTGACTTAAAATGTGACTACTTGGATTTGATACCAAAGAAAAAAACAAATCAATAGGCTTAAACGATGATTGTAAACTGTATGAATATAAAAATTTTATGAAATCGTATTTATTGAATATTTCTAAAATATCTTCAATAAATACGACAATAATATTGGTAATAGGAGATGTTCGTAATAGCTCCTTTAAAGATATTTGAAGCGAAATTAAAGAAGGTGTACCAGAACTAGTTATTAAAGAAATATACATTGATCCAATTAAACAAACAAACAAAGCAACGAATTCAATGGGTTCTAAAGCTGGTAAAGCAACAAGAATTGATAGAATTTATGTATTTAAAAAAGTAAATTTATAGAAATAATTTTAATTTCATCATTTCTTCCTTTAAAGTTTTAGACAATTAATTTAAAATATGATATTATATTGATGCTATTAGTACCAAAGACAGTAACTGGGGCAACCCTTAATTCGTTACCGAGGGAAAATGTTTTTATTATTAAAAGTAAAAACTTTTTCGTTTACCTCGGCTTTAAAATCCGAGGTTTTTATTTGGAAACATAACAAAATTTTTAAAGGAGGAATAGAAATGGTATTACAAAGACCTGCTCATGCGATCAAAGCTGAAATAGTTTTAGCAATTGCTGGAAAATTAAAATCACCAGGTGTGGCTGTTGCAGAATACAAAAACTTAACAGTAGCACAAATGACCAAATTTAGACAAGCAGCTTTAAAACAAAATATTGAAGTTAAAGTTTATAAAGATTCACTAGTTCGTCGTGCTGCTGAAGCTTCTGGTTTAGAAGGGTTATCTGAATTTTTAACTCAACAAAACGTATTTATTTTTTCAGAAGATTCAATCGCAGCAGCTAAATTGGTAGCTGAATTTGCAAAAACTAATGAAGATATGAAATTAAAAGCCGGAATTATTGAAGGCGCAATTATGGATACTGCTGCAATTAACGAAATTGCTTCACTTCCATCAAAAGATGAACTATACGGTATGTTTGCATCTTCACTTATTTACCCATTACGTCAATTCATGAACGTAGTTAAAGAAATTGCAAAAACAAAAGAAGCATAATCAAAACAATCGTTAAACAAAAAAGAAAAGAGGACATATATTATGGCAATTACAAAAGACGATATTATCAAGGCATTAGAAGAAATGAAATTAACTGAATTAAACGATTTAGTAAAACAAATCGAAGATCACTTCGGAGTTGTTGCAGCAGCAGCTGTAGCAGCACCAGCAGCAGCTGCAACAGCAGCAGCACCAACTGAAGCAGCAGTTGTTATTACTTCTGTTGGAGGAAACAAAGTTGGAGTTATTAAAGCAGTTAAAGATTTAACTGGTTTAGGATTAATGGATGCTAAAAAATTAGTTGATGGAGCAACACCAATCACAGTTAAAGAAGGCGTAAAAATGGATGAAGCTGAAAAAATGAAAGAAGCTTTAGTAGCAGCTGGAGCGGCTGTTGAATTAAAATAATAATTCAAAGCAAAAACCCACACAAAGGTGCGGGTTTTTATTTGTTCTATTTTTGGAATAGTAATAATGAAGCAGAACCAACATAATCATTAATTCCAATAACATCCCATTCAACAAAACGATCATATGTTAATGCTCGATGAAGAATAAAGTTGACATTGTAAACTAATTCTGGATACAGCTGATGAATTTTATTAGCAATTAACAACTCGTTTTTTAAATCAGCACGAAAGTTAATTTTAGTTATGTTTTTTACTACATCAGTTATTTTTTTAGGTTTTTGTGTTTCAACCACAACAAAACCCGAAAATCTACCTGTACCAGAAATAATAAATGTGTGATCACTTGTTGGTTTAATAACAAACGAAGTTTCTTTAGCTTGAGGATTTTGTTTTAATATAGCATTGATAATACTTTCATTGCTAGTGTTTGGCAAAATTCCTAAATCTGTGTCTCTAATATAGGCAAGCATATTTAATTTTTTTGTTGAAAAATAAACATTAATGGCACCTGTAAATGCACCTGTGCCTTTAATCAAAGCAGAGTTGCTAGTGATATCTAAAACCTCAAAAGTACTAAAACGAGCTTCAAGATTTTTTACAATTATTTCGTTTTTGATTGCATCTGGTGAGTTATTATCAATTTCTCCTAAGTCGTTGATGTTTATGTAATCTGAAAGATTTTTTAATGTAACTCAATTGTGGAAGAAACTTATTTCACCTCTATATTTTTGATTGCTGTTGTTATCATTGTTGTACAATCCTGTGAAAGTTACTTTTTGTTTTCCAGAAGTAGTCACAAAAATGTTACTTGCATTGCTAACTTCAACTTTAATTTGGCCGTTACCGTAGATGTTGTTAACTAAATTAGAAATTTCTTGAGCACTCACCTCTTTAGTTTTATCTAATGAGGTCATTAATGAAGACAATGTTTTGTAAACACCTTTTGTACTATCAGAAATATCAATTGTTTTATCAAAAAAATATTGATGTTTTAAAATTACAGTGCCGCTGTAATTTTTTTTACCATCAGCTTTAAAAACAAAAATTTGTTCGTTTAGATTTAAAGCATCATTATTTGTTGTTCCTGAAATTTCTTCAACTACAATTCCTTGATTTTTTAAAGCATCATTTTTATCAATCTCATTGTTCAAATCATTTATATTTCACTTTTGATTTTTATTTAAATCTAAAATTGTTATTAATTTATCTTTAATATCATTAAGCGGTCTATTCGTTTTTCAATTATGAATTAACGAAAAACTACCAGTATATTTTTTTGATGGATTATTTGCACTATGTAAACCCGTGAAAGTAATCTTTTGTTTTTCTAATGAGTCAGAATGATCATCCTCTATAGTTACTTGAATTTCACCTAAACCGTAGATGTTGTTAACTAAATCAGAAATTTCTTGAACACTCACCTCTTTAGTTTTATCAAATGAATTTATTAATGAAAATAATGCTTTATAAACCTCTTTATTTTTGTCAGCAATATTAATTGTTCTATCAACAATATATTGATGTTTTAAAACTAAAGCACCTCTATATTTTCCTTTTCCGTCAGCATTAAAAACAAAAATTTGTTCATTTAGATTTAAAGAATCATTATTTGTTGCTCCTGCAATCTCTTCAACTACAATTCCTTGATTTTTTAAAGCATCATTTTTAGCAATCTCATTGTTCAAATCATTTATATTTCACTTTTGATTTTTGTTTAAATCTAAAACTGCTACTAATTTATCTTTAACATCATTAAGCAGTCTATTCGTTTTTCAATTATGGATCAACGAAAAACTACCAGTATATTTTTTTGAATAGTTTACTTGATTATGTAAACCTGTGAAAGTAATCTTTTGTTTTTCTAATGAGTCAGAGTGATCATTCTCTATAGTTACTTGAATTTCATCTAAACCGTAAATATTGTCTATTATCTGTTGTATATGTTCTTGCTTAACCGATTTTGAATCATCCTGATTTTCAAGGATTAATGCAATATTTTTTTCAATGTTATTGTTGCTATCGTTAAGTGAAATTTGATTATTTTCATGATATTCATGTTGTAAAATTAGTGAACCACTATATATGCTTTGTTCATCGGTGGTAAAAACCAAGATTTGCTTAAAAGTATTTCAAGATTCTTCTTTAACGTATATTTCTTCTATTTTTATATTTGCGCCTTCAATGGCTTCGTTAATATTATTTTCTAAATCAGCAATATTTCAAATCCTATTTTGTTGATTTTTTAATTCTTTTTCAATATCAATTTTTATTTCATCAATAGATTTTTTAGAACTATTTTTTTTATTTCAAATATGTTGAAAAGATTTTGAACCCTTAAATTTTTTGTTCAAATCATTCATATTATGTAAACCAGTAAAAACAATTTTTTGTTTACCTGCTTTAACATTTAAATTATTAATATCATCATTAGATACTTCAACTTTAATCTGTTGTTTTCCATAAATCTTGTCTATCATATTTGCTAAATAATTTTGATCTACAGATTTTGTTTTATCTAGTGATCCAACAATGATATCTAAAGATTTAGAAATTTGAGAATTTTCATCAGCAAGATCGCTAGTTGTGTCGATTTCATATATATGTTTTAAAATGACAGAGCCTTCATACTTTTTATTCCCTTTAGAACTAAACATAAAAATTTGCTCACCATTTGACATCGAACGCAAACTTGATGAATTTGTAAGTTCTTTTATTTCAATGTTTTCATCCTTAAATTCCGGATCTTTCATCAATTTATTATTTAATTCTTTAAGACCAACTTTATGTTTTAAATCTGCATTTAAAATCGCATTTAATTTGTCACTAACACTTTCAAGTTTTAAAGGTTTGTTTCACTTGCGAGAAATAGTAAATTTTCCAGAATATTTTTTTGAAATGCTTTTATCATCGTGCAAACCTTTAAATTCAATTGTTTGAATGCCACTTGTTAATTGTCTTGTTGAATTAACTTCATCAACAAAATTTACTTCTATTTCATCAACTCCATAAATTTTGTCGACAATACTTTTTAAGCTATCTTTTTCTATTATCTTTTTACTACTATATGTACCAAGAACTAAAGACAGATTTTTTCTAACAGGACTATTAATGTCGCTGATATCTATAGAATTATTTTCAATATATTCATGCTTTAAAACTAACGAGCCAGCATAACCATTATTTCCATCAGCACTAAACATTATTAATTGTTCGAAGTTATTTCAAGTTTTTTCTTCATTAATAACTTCAGTTAATTTAATTTTTTCGTCAGGAAATTTTTTGTCAATTTCCTTTTGTAAATCAACGATATTCAAAGAAACACTTTTTCCTTCAGTTTCTTTAATAATTTTTACAATCTCATTTTTTATGTTAATTATTGGTTTGATAATTTTCTTTTCATTTTTTCACTCAAATTCAAAAGACACAGTTCCTATAAAATTTTTTGTATAATCCGAAGAATTGTTTAATCCACTGAAAGTAATATTTTGTAAACCATGTAATTCAGATACTTCTTTTTCATTAACTTTTAAATTATTGACTAGATTTTTTTTGTCAACAATTTTAACTTTTAATGAATTTGATCAACCTAATGACTTAATCAAATCATTTAGTTCTGACTCCTTAAGCGGTTTTGTTTTATCGTTTGATTCTGTAATAGTTTTTAATATTTTGTAAACTTCAGTTTTTTGATCGTCAATTCTAATTGGACTAGTATCTATAATAACTATCTTTTTTGAACATGAAACAACAGTAAGACCGGCACTTATACCCACACCCAGACCACCTGTTCAAGTCAATATTTTCAATGCTCTTTTCATTGTCTTCTTTCCTTTCTCTTAGTGATTAAAATATTTTAATCCTAAGAGATAATATATAAATAACACTTATATAAGTAAAATCAAACGTTTTGTTAATTTTTTTTAAAAAAATCATAAAAAGTTACTAAATATTCAAATATAAACAAATTATGAATATTTTTATTGATAAATTTCAATAATAAATGATATTAAATTAAACCAAATATTAACCCTAATTTATGTTATTTCAAAAGATATAGCCACAGCTATTATTAAAATTTAGCAATTATTTAAATAGCGCTCCTGCAAATACATTTTTTGACTAAAAACAAAAAAATTGCTGTTTTTAGTTCTTAAGAATAAATAAAAAGCCAAACAAATTATTGTTTGGCTCTAAGTTTATAAAAAATTTTTTATGCTTGTAAAAAGCATATTTTCTGTTGTTCATGCAAATTTTTTATATTCCTATGTAGGCTACAATTATTTGACTATAACCTATAAAAGAGTTTATTCCAATAACATGCCAATATTGAACTAAACCAGGAGTACCATTGCGCGTGTCGTTATCTTTAAGTAGCGCAAATGTTGTTCCAAACACCAACCCTTGACTTTTATATCTTTCCTCGATATGTTTGGCTACATTAAAAATGTCCAAAACATCCCCAACATATTTAAACCTCTCATATTTAGTGATCATTTTAGATATATCTTTTGACATTTGATAAGTAACCCTTATTTTACCTGTGTATTCACCCAAACCGGTTATTAAAGCTGAATCATTTGTAATTTCAGAAACTTCATATTGAAAATTTTTAGATTTAGGATTTTTCGCTAAAATTCCATCTCTAATTTGTTCTTCATCAGCTTTTATTAATGTTCCTAAATTTGTTAAAAGTATATAACCTTGAATATTTAGTTTAGAAGTGGTAAATGTTAATTCAATTTCTCCAACAAAATTTCCAACACCTTTGATTTTGACTGTTTTATCATTAATATCCAATATTTCGAAACTGGCAGCAGCAGCATTGGGATTTAATTCAATAATTTTATTCTTTATTGTTGAAGGCGAATTATCTTCGATTTCGCCCAAATCCAATTCAGTTATATAATTTGAAATATCTTTAAAAATAGATCACTTATGTTCAAAACTTATCTTTTCTTTGAATTTTTTGTTTGTATTTTCAGCACTTCATAAACCTATAAACTCTAAAGTTTGCAACCCTGTTGTTGCTGTTTCATCAACACCTAAATTATCAATTACATTAACATCAATTTCACCAGAACCATAAATATTATCTAACATTTGTTGAAGATTTTTTTCTGATGCCTTTTGAGTTTTGTCTAACGTATCTTTTATAGATTTGATAGTGTTGTAAACTTCGGTTTTATCATCGCTAATATCAACAGTTGTGTCAACATTATAACTGTGTATTAAAACAATTGATCCAAAATAAGATTTATCCTTATCGGCCTCAAAAAGAAACACTTGTTGTTCATTGCTTATTGTGCGAGTGTTATTATTTTTAATTTCCTTAACTGTAATATTTTGGTTTTTTAATTCAACTTCTTGCTCAATTTCAGCCTTTAAAGCTTCTTGAGTTCAAGCATTGTTATTTTTATTCAAAATACTTTGTAATAAATCCTTTTTCTCCGAAATCATTTTGGGGTTATTTCAATACCTAGATATTTGAAATGTTCCTGAGTATTTCTTGTCTATATTTACATCACTGTGTAAACCTGTAAATTTAATTGTTTGGTTTCCTGAATTTTCTTGACTGCTATCTTCAATCTCGACTTTTATTTCATTTATTCCATACAAATTATTAATTAATGTTTGCAATTTGTTTTGGTCAACTTTTTGAGTTTTACTAATTCCATCCACCAAAGTGTTGATAGAATTTTTAATATTGTTTTTTTCATCACTAATATCAATAGAATTCTTTTCAACATATTTATGTCTTAGCGAAATTGACCCAACATATAATTTTTCTCCATCAGCGCTAAACATTAAAACTTGTTCAAAACTATTTCAACCATTAGTTTCAACCGCTAACTCTTGAGCAACGATATTTTGATTTTTTAAATTTTCATCACTTTCAATTTTTTCCTTCAATTCTTCAAGATTTCACTTGGAATTCCCATTACTTTTTAAAATTGTTTCTAATTTAGTTCTAATGTTTTCAATTGGTTCAGAAACTTTGTTATTTGTTTTTCATTCGTGATTAAAACTTATGTTACCTTTAAATTTATTAGAATTGTCTTCTTTTTTGACCGCGCTAAATTTAATAGTTTGTGAGCCATCAATTACTTCTTCGCTTTTTAATCCATTCTTAATTACTTCAATTTCTAATTCATTTGAACCATAAATTTCTTCTACCGTTTTTTTAATTTCTTCTTTAGTGGTTGGTTTTTCAGAATCAAGTGATTCTACAATTAAATTTAAAGTTTTATAAATTTCAGAATCTTTGTTCTCAATATCAATAGTCGAATCCACATTGTAATTATGTTTCAAAACAATTGTTCCAATATAATTTTTCGAACCATCAGCTTTAAATGTAAAAGTTTGATCATTAGTTACAAAAGAACGCTCAAAAACAGGCAACACAATTTCTTCTACTTCGATATTTTGTTCTTTGAATTTCTCTGTTTTATTTAATTCAATTTTTAATTCGCTAACTTCCCATTTTTTATCTTTTCTTGATTCCAAAATCTCTTTAATATCGTTTCGAACTTCTTTTAATGATTTAGGATCATTTCAATTATGTGAAATCTGTAATTCACCTGAATATTTTTTGTTTAGGTATTCACTACTATGCATCCCTTTAAAATGTACTATTTGACTACCCATATTTTTTGTCATATCGTCTTTGATTTCAACAATAATTTCTTCTTTGCCATATAGATTATCAATTAATGATTGCAAATCTGTTTGATTAATAGGTTTCTTACTATTTTGAGTTTTTACAAGTGTTTCTAAAGCATTTTTTATTTCAACGCTTGTTTGAATATCTATGCTTTTGTCTTCTTTATATTTGTGCTTAACAACTAATGAACCACTATATTCATTTTCCTCAGAAACACTTACTAAAATTATTTGCTCAAAATTATTTCAAGAATTATTTTCTAATCCTATTTCTTTCACTTCAATATTTTCTTCAAGTAAAGTATTTATCTTTTTGATTTCTTCTTGAAGTTTGTTCATATCTCACTTGTTATCTTTATTTGATTTTAAAATATTCTCAATTTTTGCTCTTTCAGTTTCAAGGAGTATTGTTTCTTTTTTTTCTCAATCGTGAGACAAAATAATTTGTCCTGAATATTTTTTCTCTAAATTTGATTCTGAGTGTAAGCCCTTGAATAAAACATTTTGTTTACCTTTAATTTTTGTTTCGTTATTCATGATGCTAACTTGAATTTCTTCTTTACCATATAAGTTATCTACCAAATCTTGTAGTTTGGTTTCATCAATGGGTTGGTTTTTATCATAATTGTTTATAATTGAAGTTAAACCTTCTTTTATTGTTTCGTTTTTTCCGATATTAATCTCTTCATTTTCTTTGAAATCGTGCTTTATTGAAACGGCTCCAAAGTAATCGCTGTTACCTTTAGTGCTTATCATTAAAATTTGTTGAAAATGATTTCAAATCCCTAATTCAATAGCCACAGTTTCAACTTTAATGTTCTGATTTTTAAATTTTGAATCATTATTTATCATTTTTTCTAATTTTTCAATGTCTCACTTCTTGTCTTTGTGTGTTTCAATAATTTTAGAAATATCATTTTTTACATCTTCGAGGTCTTTCGAAGGCCCATGATTTATATTTCATTCATGATCAAAAGCAACAACCCCACTAAAGTTTCCGTTTTTATTTGAATTATTTCTTAATCCAGTAAAAATTACTTTTTGTTTTCCTTTATCATCAGTTCTTGTTTCGTTAATTGCTACATCAATTTGATTTTCTCCATAAACATCGACAATTAAAGCATCAATTTTTTCTTTGTAAATTTTTTCATTTTCATAACTTTTTACAAAATTTTTTAAAATCTTGTAAACTTGCGAGTTAGGATTGGTAATATCTTTGCTCATCTTTTCTAATAATGCTTTGTTATAATTGTTTACAACTAAAAAAGCACCAAAACTTAATCCTAAAGCTCCAATCAAAAATAATGCTACTAAAAGTTTTTTCATATTATCTATTCCTTTTTAATACCTTTTCAATATTTATTATAAATTAAAATTACACTTATAGTGTTAAAAAGCAACGTATAAGTGTAATATATTTATATCTATGCTCGTTTTTACCGCTATTCACGTTCATGTTAAAAAGTAAAATATAACAGTCAAAAAAGTGCCAATTGTAGTATAATCATAAATACATTGAGTTTAGTTTAGCTTGTTAAGAACTTCTGCTAATCTCGAATCTATTTTTAATCTTAATATTTGGAGGTAGCTGTGGCGAATTTGGATTACTTCTTAAAGAAAAATTGAAATACTAATAAACTTCTTGACGGAAATGAATCAAATCTTTACTTTAGTAAAATACCGAGTTTTTCTGCTTATAAATTTAATTTTAATTTTAAAAATAGAATAAATAATGATCACTTTTTATATGACTATTCATTAGCCTTCAAAATTAATAGTGATTCAAAGACTATTAAAGAAATTCAAATGCTTGAAATTTTATCATTGTTGGAATTGGATGGCAATTTAGAAGAAAAAAATGTTTTAGTAAATATAAAAAGAATAAAAGAAATATATGATGGGCGAAAACCTAGCGGTAAAGATGAAAAAAAGATTTGAAATTTAATTGAAGTACTCAATTTAATTAAAGTTGAAGGTTTCAACATTAATGAAAATAATTTCGAATTAATAATTCATATAATTTTTAGAAACCTTGGTTTTGATTTAGATAGTAAAAATAGTTATTATCGCAATGAAAAAGATAAATCTATTTTTAAAGGTTTGGTTGAAACATCTTTGATAGATAAAGAATTAAATTATTTATTTGAAAATATTCAAACTTTATCAAAAAATGATATTCAGGGATTCACAAGTGCGTATTTATTGTTGGTGAACTTTATTTTTATAAGTCCTTACAAAGAATTTAATATTTTAATTGCCTTTTTACTTTCAAAATGATTTTTAGTAAAAATGGAATTGGAATATGAACACTTAACACCGATCAATCACTTAGGAATTAATTGAAAAAATTTTGTAACTTTATTGAACAAATCATTAACAAGTGATTTTAATCTCGATGAGTTATTTGTATTTTTGGATAGTTCATTAAAATCTAAAGTTAATTATTTATATCGTTTTGATCTTTTAAATAATTTATTTTTAGAAAATAAAAAAATTCCTAAAAGTATATTTCCCAACATTATTTGCAAAGCATTTATCGTTAATGTTTTAAGTTATAAAAACAACAGCTGAAAAATTGAAAAAATTAAATCAAGTTTTAATTATAAAAATCAAGTTATATTTACAGACTTGCAATTAGAAAGCTATTTAAATTTTTTGGTTGAATCCAAAATATTAAAAACTATTAGTAAAAACAACATTAAAAATTATGCTTTTGCCGATAGTGATTTCGAAAAAATCAGAAGATTATTAAAAGATTAAGGAGAAAAAATGAGTTATAAAGTAAAAAAAATTAACCGCGGTGTTGAACGTCGAGATTACACTAAAGTTTCTGGTAATTTACCATTACCTAACTTAGTGGAAATGCAAACAAGAACATTTGATTGATTTTGTCAAAAAGGGATTCAAGAAGTTTTTGATGAAGTTTTCCCAATCGTTTCTAATGATGGCACAGCTGTTTTAACAATGGAAAATTGAGGGTTTAAAGAACCAAGGATTGATGTTGCAAGAGCAAGAGAAGAATCAAAAATTTTTGAAGCACCAATCTATGCTGATTTAAAATTATCGGTTGCAAACAGAGAAGAAATTTCAAAAGAATTATTTAACATTGTTTCAAAAGATGAAAAAAAATTAGTAACAGAATGATTAAAAGAAAAAACCGAAAATAAAGCAGTAACTTTTAAATCATCACAAGATCAATCATACTTTTTTGAAGTAAAAACTAAAGGTTCAGAGATTCCTGACACTATCCAAGTTGATATTGTTGAAAAAACTGAAGATGCAGTTATTGTTAATGCCGCAATCTATAAACAAGGTCAATCATTTTTGGGAGAATTCCCAGTTATGACACCATCTGGAACTTTTATAATTAACGGTTCACAAAAAGTTATTGTTTCACAATTGGTTCGTTCACCTGGTGCTTATTTTAAAAAAGATTTTAACCGTAAAAACGGAGAAAATATTTTTTCAGCTGACATAATTCCATCTCGTGGAACTTGATTAGAATTTGAAACAGAAGCAAAAAAAATTGTTGATACAAAATTAATCAATGCTTTATATGTAAAAATTGATAAATCAAGAAAAACAACAGCAACATCTTTGTTAACTGGTTTAGGATTGGAAAAAAATTCAATTTTAGACTTATTTGATAATCCTAAATTATTAAAAAACACATACGAACAAGACAGTTTGTCGGGTGATTTAACAACAGATTGAGAAAATGCTATTACAGACATTTACAAAAAAATTCGTCAAGGTGAAACAGCAACAGCTGATGGAGCTTCAAAATTTATTTACGGAACATTATTTGATAAACGTAAATATGATTTAACTAAAGCTGGTCGTTTTAAATTACAACAAAAACTTTCAATTAAAAATCGTTTAATCGGAAGAACATTAGCAGAAGATATTGTTAATAAAAAAGGAGTAATTTTAGTTCCGGCAAATACATTAGTAACAAAAACAAATATTAACGAAATAGCTGAAGCATTAAGCGGAAATGTTATGACTGTAAAATTGAATTTCAATGAGCAAATCGAAGGTTCAAAAGAAGTTCAAAAACTAAAAGTTTACAAGGAATTAAACGGTAAAGGTGAAATTATTACTTTAATTGGTATTTCGCCAAATTCAAAAGAAGAATTTGTAACAGTACCTGATATTGTTTCAACGATTTCTTACACAATTTCATTAATTGATAATATTGGTGAAGTTGATGATATTGATCATTTAGGTAATCGTAGAGTTCGTACAGTTGGTGAATTACTACAAAATCAATTTAGAATCGGAATGATGCGTATTGAAAAAAATGTTAAAGAAAGATTGGCAACTTCAAACTTGTACAAACTTAAACCTTCAACAATCATCAATAACAAACCACTAACAGCTATTATTGGTGAATTCTTTAACTTGTCACAATTATCACAATTCATGGATCAAATTAACCCACTTTCTGAATTAACTAATAAACGTCGTTTAACAGCTCTTGGCCCTGGTGGTTTATCACGTGATAGAGCCGGATTAGAAGTTCGTGACGTTCACCCATCACATTATGGAAGAATTTGTCCAATTGAAACTCCTGAAGGTCCAAATATTGGGTTGATTAACAACTTATCAACTTATGCAAAAATTAATGAATATGGATTTATTACAACTCCATACAGAAAAGTTGTTAACGGAATTATTCAAAACGAAGAAGTTCATTATTTAACAGCCGATGAAGAGAAAAACTTTATGATTTCTCAAGCATCAGTTAACCAAGATGCAACAGGTAAAATTACTGATAAAACTGTTATTGCACGTTATCGTGGAGATGACATTGTAACTGATATTTTAGATATCGATTACATTGACGTTTCGCCAAAACAAATTGTTTCAGTTGCAACATCTGCAATTCCATTCTTGGAAAACGATGATGCCAACCGTGCTTTGATGGGGGCAAACATGCAACGTCAAGCCGTGCCTTTAATTAATCCTGAATCCCCAATTGTTGGAACAGGAATTGAATTTGAAGCCGCACGTGATTCGGGAGCTGCAGTTGTTGCAACCGAATCGGGAATCGTTAAATATGTAGATTCAAGACTTATTACTATTGAAGCAAAATCAGGAATAAAAACTTACTCTTTATCAACTTTTGAAAGATCAAACAATGGAACTGCTTTAATTCATTTCCCAATTGTTAAAGCTGGAGATAAAGTTGATAAAGGACAAATTATTGCTGATGGTCCATCAATGGAAAAAGGAGAATTAGCAATCGGTCAAAACGTTGTGGTTGCCTTTACAACTTATAACGGATACAACTTTGAAGATGCTGTTATTATGTCAGAACGTGTAGTAATGGAAGACAGATTCACTTCTGTTCACATTGATGAATATGTAATTGAACGTCGTTCAACTAAACAAGGTAATGAAGATGTAACTCGTGAATTACCAAATGTTAGTGAAGCTGCTAAGAAATATTTAGATAGTGACGGAATTGTTGCTATTGGAACTGAAGTTAAAGTTGGCGACATTTTGGTTGGAAAAGTAACGCCAAAAGGTCAAGCTCAATTATCGCCAGAAGATAAATTGTTACACGCAATTTTTGGTGAAAAATCAAGAAATGTTAAAGACAACTCATTAAGAGTACCAAACGGTGGTGACGGAATTGTTCAAGCAATTAAACGTTTCTCAGCTGCTGATGGTTTTGATTTACCTGCTGATGTTTTAGAAATTATTAAAGTTTATATTGTCCAAAAACGTAAAATCCAAGAAGGGGATAAAATGTCTGGACGTCATGGTAATAAAGGGGTTATTTCTCGTATTTTGCCAATTGAAGACATGCCACATTTAGAAGATGGAACTCCTGTTGATATTATGTTGAATCCACAAGGGATTCCTTCACGTATGAACATTGGTCAAATTCTAGAATTACATTTAGGAATGGCTGCTAAAAAATTAGGAATCAAAGTTGCGACTCCAGTTTTTGAAGGAGTTAATGCTAAAGAATTAGATGAAATCATGAAAGAAGCAGGAATGACTAACTTCGGTAAAGTTAAATTAATCGATGGTCAAACTGGTGAAGCTATGGACAAACCAATCGCTGTTGGGGTTATGTATATGCTAAAACTTTCTCACATGGTTGATGATAAATTACATGCTCGTAACGTTGGTCCATACTCATTGATTACACAACAACCACTTGGAGGAAAAGCTCAAAGTGGGGGTCAAAGATTTGGAGAAATGGAAGTTTGAGCACTTGAAGCTTATGGAGCTGCTCATACACTTCGTGAGATCTTGACTATCAAGTCAGATGATATTAAAGGTCGTGCTAAAACTTATGAAGCAATTGTTAGATCAAAAGCAATTCCTGAACCAGGAATTCCAGAATCATTTAACGTTTTAACAAAAGAAATTATGGGTCTTGGTTTTGATATGTTCATGGAAGATAATCGTGGTCGTAAGTTTGCTATTAATGCTTATGATGATGATCAAATTGATGAAGAATATGCAAATTATGATTCAATGGATTCTCTAGCTGGAGGTAATGAATTATCAACAACAGGATTTAGTGAAGTATCAGAAAGAGAAATCGCAATCGATTTCAACGAAGAATAGGAAAAGGAGAACTAAGATATGGAAAACAGAAATAAAAAATCTATCAAAATTGAATTAGCTTCCCCAGAAACTATTCGTTCATGATCGCATGGAGAAGTAACTAAACCAGAAACAATTAACTACAAAACATTAAAAGCCGAAAAAGAAGGTCTATTTGACGAAAGAATTTTTGGACCAACCAAAAACTATGAATGTGCTTGTGGAAAATATAAAAAAGCAAACCCAATGAACAAAGGAAAAGTTTGTGAAAAATGTGGGGTTGAATTAACTGAATCAATCGTTAGACGTGAGAGAATGGGACATATTGAATTAGAAGAACCTGTTACTCATATTTGAATGTTAAAAGTTGCTCCTTCAAGAATTGCAGCAATTTTAAATTTAAAAACTAAAGAATTAGAAGAAGTTGTTTACTTCGTTTCTCACATTGTTTTAGAAACAGGAGATGCAAAAATTTTAAAAAGCGGTGAAGTTTTAAATTTAGGATCAACTAAAGCTTCAAAAACTCGTGAAAAATTAGCAACTTTAATTAAAGGTGTGCAAGAAAAAGTTGAAGCGGAACCAGAATCAAGAGATTACCGAAAAGCTACAAGATTATTAGCAGAATTAGAAAACACAGCAATTCCTTTTTCAATCGATGAAGCTTGTGCATTAATTGCTAAACATACTGGTGCTAAATTTGGAATTGGTGCTGAAGCAGTTGAATACTTATTAAAAGAAATTAAAATTGAAGAAACAATTGTTGAATTAAAAAATGAGCTACGTGAAAAACGTGGTTCTGTTGATGCAACAAAAATTATGAAACGTTTAGAAGTTTTAGATTCATTAAAAAAATCTGGAGCAAGACCTGAATGAATGATATTGAGAGTGTTACCGGTTATACCTCCAGATATTCGTCCAATTATTCAATTAGATGGTGGGCGTTTCACAACTTCAGAAATTAATGATTTATATAGAAGAATTATTATTAGAAATGAAAGATTAAAAAAAGTTAAAGAAATGGATGCGCCTTCAGTTATTGTTAACAACGAAAAACGTATGTTACAAGAAGCTGTGGATGCTTTATTAGACAACGAACGTAAACCTCGTCCTGTGATGGGAAAAGACAAACGTCCATTAAAGTCTTTAACTTCAACATTAAAAGGAAAACAAGGACGTTTTCGTCAAAATTTATTAGGTAAACGTGTTGATTATTCAGGACGTTCAGTAATTGCTGTTGGTCCAACATTAAAAATGTATCAAGTGGGACTACCTCGTGATATGGCAATTACTTTATTTAAACCATTTGTAATTCAATGATTACAAGAACATGAATTTGCCGAAAACGTTAAAGTGGCTGAAAAAATGTTACAACAAAACGATCCAAAAATTTGAGAAGCTTTAGAACAAGTTATCAAAGATCGTCCAGTGCTTTTAAACCGTGCTCCTACTTTACACCGTTTAGGAATTCAAGCCTTTGAACCTAAATTAGTAAAAGGTAAAGCAATTCGTTTACACCCATTGGTAACAACTGCATTTAATGCCGATTTCGATGGAGACCAAATGGCTGTCCATGTACCAATTACTAAAGAAGCAATCGGAGAAGCTCGTGCTTTAATGCTGGGTTCAAACGCAATTTTAGGACCAAAAGATGGAAAAGCCATTGTTACTCCAACTCAAGATATGATTCTTGGTAACTATTATGTTACTTTAGAAGAAAAAGGTGTTGAGGGAGAAGGAATGATGTTTGCAAACATGGCAGATGCCTTGACTGCTTATGAACAAAAAATTGTTAACCTAAACGCTTTAATAGGAATTGCAATTTCTGCTTTACCAACAGAAAAATTTATTGAAGAAGATCAAGATAAATATTTAGTAACTACAGTTGGTAAAATTTTGTTTAATAATATTTTTACTCAAAAATTTCCATGAATTAACACAGGAAATATCTATGGTGCAGAAGTAGCAATTAAAGATTACATTTTACCTTTCTCAAAAGATATTAATGAGTTTATTAAAGCTTATAAAATTACTCAACCAATTAAGAAAAAAGAATTATCAACTATTATTGAAAGATACTTCGCTGAATACAAAGCACGTTTAACAGCCGAAATGTTGGATAACATGAAAGATTTGGGATACAAATTTTCAACTAAATCAGGGACAACAATTTCTGCTGGTGACGTTGTTGCCTACACTAAAAAATATGAAGAATTCAAAGATGCTGACAAAAAAGTTCAAGAAATTTCTGAATTCTATAATATGGGAATGTTAACAGCAAATGAGAAAAAACGTCGTGTAATTGATGTTTGATCCGCTGTTAAAGATAACATTCAAAAAGAACTTGAAACAATCTTGCGTACTGACATTAAAAACCCAGTATTTGTAATGGCTGATTCAGGTGCTCGTGGAAATGTTTCAAACTTTACCCAACTTGTAGGGATGCGTGGATTGATGAATGATACCAAAGGGGATATTAAAGAAATTCCGATTAAGTCATCATTCCGTGAAGGATTATCAGTTTCTGAGTTCTTCATCTCAACGCACGGTGCTAGAAAAGGAATGGCTGATATTGCCTTAAAAACAGCTGATTCAGGTTACTTAACTCGTCGTTTAGTTGACGTTTCGCAAGAAATTGTTATTACTGGTGAAGACTGTCAACCAATTGGGGGATATTCAGTTTCTGCAATTGTAGAAACAAAACATGATAATGTAATTGTGCCGTTAAAAGACCGATTAATAAACCGTTTTGCTTTTGAAAATATTGAAGATGTTAAAGGTAATATCATTGTTACCAAAGATCAATTGATTACCAAAGCGTTAGCTGAAAAAATTGTTGCAGCCGATATTAAAAAAGTAAATATTAGATCAGTATTAACTTGTGATAATGCTAAAGGTATTTGTCAAAAATGTTACGGAGTTAACTTGGCAACTGGTGAAGTTGTTAAAGTTGGAGAGCCAGTTGGAGTAATTGCTGCGCAATCAATTGGAGAACCAGGAACACAACTTACTATGCGTAACTTCCATACTGGAGGGGTTGCCGGGGATGCTGATATTACCCAAGGATTACCGCGTATTAAAGAATTGTTAGACGTAACTACTCCTAAAGGGTCAGTTGCTATCATTTCTGAAATTGAAGGAGAAGTTACTGAAGTTTCAACAGTTGATGGAGTTTCTACAATTGTTGTAACAAGTGATGGAGATTCAAGAAAATACAGAACCCAATTTCATGCTGTTTTAAGAGTGGAAAAAGGGGAATTGGTAAAACCTGGTCAAAAATTAACCGAAGGAGCAATTGACTTGCGTCAATTGCTAGAAGTTGCTAATATTGAGGATGTACAAAATTACATTTTAAAAGAAGTGCAAAAAGTTTACCGTTTACAAGGAATAGAAATTTCTGATAAATACATTGAAATTATTGTTAAACAAATGTTGAACAAAGTTCGTATTGTTGACGGGATGGATTCAGACTTATTACCAGGAGAAATTATTACATCCCAAGCTTATAAAACTGAAGTTGCTAAAGCAATGGGTGCTGGTCAACAGCCGCCATTAGCTGCTCCAATTATTTTTGGAATTAAAAAAGCTCCATTAGAATCAGATTCGTGATTATCATCTGCATCATTCCAAGATACTGCTAGAGTGTTATCAAAAGCAATTATTCGTGGAAAAGTAGATAAATTAGAAGGATTAAAAGAAAACATTATGCTAGGAAACTTAATTCCTGCCGGAACTGGTTTAACAGGTGCTGAAGAAGTAATGAGAATTGGTGAAGAATACCATAAAAATGAATATTAGAAAGCATTAAAATAAATTTATATTTTAATTATTTATAACGTCGGTATAAACTGACGTTTTTTAATTTAATTTTTTTAGTTTTAAAAAATTATAAGACTTAATTTATTTTACTTGCAATTGTAAATCTGATTATAATTCGTTAATTTCCAAATACTTTATTATTGTTACAATAAAGTCACAAAGTATCAATTTGAGATTTTTTACAATATAATATTATTGAAATATAATTTAAAAAATAATTACAATAGAAGGGTTTTGTTCATATGAAAAATTTTCACATTTTAAAACTAAACTTTATCGATTTAATTATTAATTTTTTTGTTCCTATAATTCGGTGGAACTAATTTACCAAAAAAATTATTTTTTATCAATGATAATTATTTCTTTAAGATATTCCGGATAATATATTTACTTTAATGTTTTTTAGATGAAGGAGTAATTATATGAAAAAATTGTTAAGCATTTTAGCAACGTTATCTTTAATCGCTAGTGCGGGAGCAACTGTTTTGGCGTGTAGTACAGATAATTTAACTCAAGACATCAATGTATTAAAAAATGAATTAGAACAAATTTTGAAACAAAAGTTATATATTAACTGAGAACTTGAAGAATTGCAAGAAAAAATTGATAATGAATTTGGAAACGGAGAAATCACAGTCCAGATTATTAAAGAAAACACATATTCTTGAAGCTATCAAGAAATGAAAGATGTTTTTCGTTTTATTGGAAATGGAAATTCTGAAAATGAATATAATTATGGTGGTTCAATTGATTTAACCCATATTTGAAAACAAAAAGTTGATAATAGTAAACCAATTACTGACGAAGAAATTACAGCACAACTTCAAAATATTTTAGATTCCCAAACAAATGAAGATTGAACAATATCAGATTTACAACTAGCAATTGACAACGATCCGTCAATCAATGATCCCGGAGGAATTGAAGTTATTGAAGTTGAGTCTAATTTGCGATCATCTGAACAAATTACTAGCACAAAACAATGAAAATTTCATGGGCTTGGTGATATTAATAATGACCATAAATACCAAGGTGATTTGGTACTTACTCATAACTGAAGCAATACCCAAGATACCACTAAACCAATTACTGGCGAAGAAATTACAGCACAACTTCAAAGTATTTTAGATTATCAAAAAAATAAAGATTGAGTTATATCAGATTTACAACAAGCAGTTGACAACAATCCTTCAATCAATGATCCCGGAGGAATTGAAGTTACTGAAGTTGTATCTAATTTGCGATCATCTGAACAAATTACTGGTACAAAACAATGAAACTTTCATGGGCTTGGTGATATTAATAATGACCATAAATACCAAGGTGATTTGGTACTTACTCATAAATGAAGCAATAAACAAGACACCACTAAAAATTTAAATGAAAATGCGGATGTTAGAGCAACATTATTAAGAATTTTAAATGCTAAATCAGAAGAAAATAACTGAAGTTGAACTGAAGAGGAATTACAAAAGGCAATTAATAATTCTATAGAAATAGAACACCCAAGTGGAATAACTATAAAAAATTTAGTAACAACTGAAGAAAACAAAACTCAACAAATTACTTTTGCAGCTAATGGATCAATAGAAAATAATGAACACTATAATGGAGAAGTGACATTAAATCATATTTATGTAAGTAATCAAACAACTGTGAAATATGTTAACTCTAAAGGAGAACTAAAAATTCAAGAATGAAGCGGTAAGGGAGAATTGAATTTTTCGAATATTGATGCTAAGGAAATTTTAAAATTTGGTTACAATGATAAGGGAGAAACATTAATTTACTTCAAGGGCGATAAAGTTCCTGATAAATTGCCAAAAGACATAACTGTAATTAAAAATTTATTTAGAGATAATAAAAATGATAATATTACAGGTTTTGAAAATTGAAACACTTCAAATGTAACGAATATGGCTTATATGTTTTCAGGAGCAACAAATTTCAACAGCGATTTATCAACTTGAGACACTTCAAATGTAATTGATATGAACTATATGTTTTCGGAAGCAAGAAATTTCAACGGGAATTTATCAACTTGAAACACTTCAAATGTAACGAATATGGCTTATATGTTTTCAGGAGCAACAAATTTCAACAGCGATTTATCAACTTGAGACACTTCAAATGTAACCGATATGAATTCAATGTTTTCAAAAGCAACAAATTTCAACAGCAACATCTCTGCTTGAAAAACAAAAAATGTAACTAATATGTATTATATGTTTTCAGAAGCAAGAAATTTCAAAAATGATTTATCAAAGTGAGACACTTCAAATGTCGCCAATATTGCTTATATGTTTTCAGGAGCAACAAATTTCAACAGCGATTTATCAACTTGAAACACTTCAAATGTCACTAATATGGCTTATATGTTTTCAAGAGCAACAAATTTCAACAGCGATTTATCAACTTGAGACACCTCAAAAGTAACTAATATGGCCTATATGTTTTCAAGAGCAACAACTTTCAATGGAAACATATCAACTTGAGACACCTCAAAAGTAACTAATATGATCTATATGTTTTCTGATGCAAAAGATTTTGATAGCAACATTTCCGCTTGAAACACTTCAAATGTCACCAATATGACTTCAATGTTTGAAAATGCGCAAGCTTTTAACCAAGATTTAAATGGTTGAGACACTTCAAATGTCATCAATATGACTTCAATGTTTTCAGGAGCAACAAATTTTAATGGCAACATTTCCGCTTGAAACACAGCAAATGTAACTGATATGACGTATATGTTTAGTAGTGCAAACAAATTTAATCAAGACATTTCCGCTTGAGACACCTCAAATGTAACATCAATGTATGGAATGTTTATTAATGCATTTTTATTTAATCAAGACATTTCTGCATGAAATGTTTCAAAAGTTGCATATTATATTCATTTTGACACTAATACAAATCCAAAATGAACTGATGAATTAAAACCCAAATTTAATAAATAAAAAAGTAAATAAAAACTTTTTTGTTGTAACTCTAAATTAATTAAAAAAATAAATTCTGCATTATTAAGTTAAAGTGCAGAATTTTTAATTTTTTAAATAAAATTTAAAAATTATTTTCTAAACCTTCAATTCCGTTTTGTAAAAAATAAGCGTTTTTATATCCTTGATGGCGATAAGTTCGAGCTACAAGACCAGAACGATTTCCTGCATTGCAAAAGAAAATTAATTTACTATCTTTATCAGGAAACAATTTATCCATATTCTTAATGATATCTGGGTAAGGGCAATTAATTGCTTCTTGAATTTTAGTTAAAAAAGAAAGTTCATAAACTGTTCTAACATCAACTGCAATTCATCCATTTTTTATCATTTTTTTAAAATCTTTGTTGCTAACAAAATCTTTCATAAAGTTACCTCAATTTTATTTTATCAATTCAAAGTTTAATAATTTAAAATTATAAATAATTGGTAGAATTAAAAAGAATAAGGGGGTAACTTTATGAAAGAAAAAATTTATATTGCAAATGATCATACAGCCGTTGAAATGAAACAAGTTATAATTAATTTTTTAAAAGAAAAAGGTTACAAAATAATTGACTTAGGAACTGACGAAGGCAATGCTTGCAGCTACAGTGAAAAGGGAATTGAACTTGGCGAAGCCGTTGCTAAAGATGAGGGTTCATTAGGTATTGCTTTATGTGGTACAGGAATTGGAATTTCTATTGCCGCTAACAAAGTTAAGGGAATTAGAGCTGCTTTAATTTATGAAATTCAAACAGCAGAATTAGCAAGACAACATAATAATGCCAATATTTTAGCTACTGGTGCAAGATTAATTGCCAACGATAAAGCAACAAAATTAGTTGATGCATTTTTAAAAACATCATTTGAAGGTGGCAGACACGAAGAAAGGATTAAGAAAATTAATGAGTACACTAAATAAAATAATTCAAGATTCTTTAAACAAAGAATTAAAAAGACAACAAAATCATATTGAATTAATTGCTTCAGAAAACTATGTTAGTGAAGCTGTTCTAATTGCAAACGGTTCAGTTTTTACAAATAAATATGCAGAAGGTTATCCAGGTAAAAGATACTATGGAGGTTGTGAAAACATTGATACTGTTGAACAATTAGGAATTGACATTGCTAAGAAGATTTTTAAAGCAGATCATGCTAATATTCAACCTCATTCAGGATCACAAGCTAACGAAATTGCTTACAAGGCTTTATTGAATCCGGGAGATAAAATCGTAGCAATGAGTTTAGATGCAGGGGGGCACTTAACTCACGGTTTTCATTTAAATTTTTCAGGTGGATTGTATGATTTTAGACATTATTCTGTTAATCGTAAAACAGAAATGTTAGATTTTGAAGAAATAAAAACTATAGTTTTAGAACACAAACCTAAATTAATAGTTGCTGGAGCAAGTGCTTATTCACGTACTATTGATTTTAAAAAATTTAGAGAAATCGCCGACTTAGTAGGTGCTTATTTAATGGTTGACATGGCTCATATAGCAGGCTTAGTAGCTGCCGGACAGCACTCTAATCCAATGGAATATGCTGATATTGTAACTACAACCACACACAAAACTTTAAGGGGTGCTCGTGGCGGCTTAATTTTATGTAAAGCTGAATTTGCTAAAAAAGTTGATTCTGCATGTTTCCCCGGAACACAAGGTGGGCCACTCGAAAATCAAATTGCTGGAAAAACTCAAGCTTTATTAGAGGCTGACACCCCAGAGTTTAAAGAATATGCAAAACAAATTGTTTTAAATTCAAAAGCTTTAGCAAATTCTTTACTTGTTAATGGAGTGCGTTTAATTGCCGGAGGAACTGATAACCATTTAATTAATTTTGAAGTTAAACAAACTTTTGGAATTACTGGAAAAGATGCAGAAAAATTATTACAAAGTATCGGAATTATAACTAATAAAGAATTATTACCTTTTGATACTGAATCACCATTTAAAACTTCGGGAATCAGAGTTGGAACTCCTGCGATGACCACTCGCGGTTTTAAAGAAAATGAATTCAAAGAAATCGGAAATATTATTGCATCAGTTTTAAAAGATCGAAGCGAAAGTAACCTTAAAAATAATCACCAAAAAGTTGTTTCGTTATGTGAAAGATTTCCAATTTATCAAAATATTAAATATTAAGGAAACTCTTTATGTCAGCAAATAATTTAGATATTTATGATCCGATTGAACAATACAAGAATAAATTTAAAGATGAGTTTACAAATTCTGCAACAAAATATTTTGATGAACTTGTTGAAAAATCAAAAGTAGATGTTAGTGCGAATAAACAAATATCTCAAAAAATTACTAAATTAGAAGAGAAATTAGAACAAGAAAATAAATTAATTAAGAAAAAGAAAAATATTAAAATTTTTTTAATTGTCTTGTTAGTTATTTTTTTGGTAGGTATTATTTTAACCTTGTGATATGTTATTTTGAGTTGAAGTCATATTTCTAACACTATAAAAATTCCTGTAATCATTGGAACAATTTTAGTTAGTTTTTTAGAAATTTTTCTTTTATTTTGAATATTCAAAAAAATTAACCCAAAATTAAAAGAATTAAAAATAGCCGTTGAAAAAACGCACAACAAACAAGAAGAACAAATCGAAATTGCTTATCAACAATTAGAAAATTTAAATAATTCTTTTAATTTGAATATTCCTCAAGTTCTTCTTCAAAAATTGTTGCCGATTTTTTCATTAGATTCTTATCTTACAAAAAATAAACAACAAGAATTAAATGTAAAAAATTTATCAAAATTTGAATCGGTTGTTTTTGCTCAAACTGGTGATATTTATGGAAATCCATTTTTGATTTATGAAAAGAAAATCCATGAAATGAGTGAAAAAATTTACACAGGATCATTAACTGTTAGTTGGACAGAAACAGAACGAGATAGTAACGGAAAAACAAGAATGGTTACTAAATATGAGACATTAACTGCATCAGTAATAAAACCATTTCCTAATTATTACAACGATTCTGCTCTAATTTATAAAACCCCAGCAGCTCCAAAATTATCTTTTTCAAGAAGTCCTCAAAATATTGGCGGTCTTAGTGAAAGACAAATTGAAAAGGAAATTTCTAAGTTAGAGAAAAAAAATATAAAAGCAGTTAATAAAAATGAAACTTTTAACATGATATCTTCAAATCCAAAGTTTGAAGTAGCTTTTGGTTCTACAGACAGAAATAATGAAAAAGATTTTAGATTAATTTTTGATAAAACATCTCAAAATCAAATGATTAAACTTTTATCAGACACAGAAGTGGGATTTGGTGACAATTTTCATATGGAAAAAAAGGGTGAAATTGTTAAACTTGTATTTGACAATTTTAATAATGACATCCTAGATGATGATCCATATGTTTATATAACTTATGATATAGAAGAAATGCGCAAAACTTTTATAAATCATTTAAATGAATATTTTCATCATTTTTATTTTCTATTTGCTCCAATCCTTTCAATTAATTTATTTAGAGAATTAAAATCAAATGATTATATTTATGGAAAAATAAAAAATACTGATGAATTATCAAGTTGACAAGTTGAAGAAATTTTAAATAAATTTAACCCAGATCTTTTGAATCATCCTGATTCTATTACTGAAAATATTTTAAAAAGTGAGCTTGTAAATTCTGAAAAAGATTTTGAAATTCATAAAGTTACATCAATAGGTTTTGAAGGAATTAATCAAATTGATTACATTCCAAGAACAGCAAGAAATGGTTCTGTACATATGGTGCCTGTTCCATGAGTCGAGTATTTACCTGTTGAAAAAACATCAAATGTTTATTTGAAAAAATCTGAAAAAATTCAACGTGCTAAACTTTTAGAAAATGGAAAATTAAATGATAACTGAAATGAATTCTTAGAAAAGCAAAATACTGATATTTTTGATTCTATTTTGAAACAAAACATTTTAAGTTTTGTTGAGATTAATCCATTACAAGATGAAGATGAAGCATTTTTAAGAAAAAAAATATAAAATAAAGCAAAAGAGGAGTATTTATATGGCAAATCTACTAGATGAACAAAGCGGTCCAATTAATAACGAAGGACAAGACATAAATGTCATCAATAAAAAAATTAAAATGGAAATTGGAACCGGTTCAAAAGTTTTTGAAATTGTTTTGTGATGTTTATTAATCATCCCGGGTGTAATTTTTTTAATTAAAAAAATTTCGGCAAGAAACTATTTTAATAAATTAGAGCAATCTATTCAAGGTGCTGCAAGTGAAATCGATAACGTGATCGAACAACGTGTTGTTATTTTGCAAAATACATCTTCACTATTAAAAAAATCAATCAACTTAGATAAAGAAGTTATGTTAAAAGTTTCTCAATACAGAAGTGGACAAAACCCAGATGCTGATATTGAAAGAAACGAAATTAATCAAATTTTAGATAAAGCATACTCAAAAATTAATATTTCTGTTGAAAATTATCCAGATTTAAAATCACAAAACACTGTTCGTGATGCAATGCAAAAAAACGATTATTTACAACGCGAAATAACTGCAGCAAGATCAAATTACAATGATTTTGTTACTACTTGAAATCGTCAAATTCAAATTTGACCTACAAACAAAATTGTTGCATCTAAAATGGAGTTAACAACAAGAATTCCTTTCATTGCATCACAAGAAACTAAAATTGAGTCTAAAAAAGACTTCTTTGCAAATTAAGCAACCTATAGTTGCTTTTTTTCTGAGCTAATTTATTATTAAAAAGGGAGAAGAATAATTTATGGCATTTACAGAATTTAAACATCCATTAATATTGGATAAATTAACAAGAATGAGAAGGATAGAAACATCTTCAAAGGATTTCAGAGAGAATCTTAATGAAATTGCATCACTAATGGTTTATGAAGTTTTTAGAGATGTTCCGGTTGCACCAATTAAAATTAAGACACCAGTAACTGACACAATTGGTTATACAATTGAATCTCCTGTAGTTCTTGTCCCAATCTTAAGAGCTGGATTGGGAATGGTTGATGGTATTCAATCAATTATTCCAACAGCAAGAATTGCTCATGTGGGGTTATATAGAGATGAAGTTACTAAACAACCAGTTCAATATTTTGCAAAGAAAACATCAGATATTGAACAATCTTTTATTCTTGTTGTAGATCCAATGTTAGCAACAGGTGGATCAGCGATTAAAGCGATTGATATAGTAAAAGAATGAGGGGCAAAAACTATTAAATTTATTTGTTTAGTTGCTTGTCCTGAAGGTGTTGACGCTCTAAGTAAAGCCCACCCTGATGTCGATATTTTTGCAGCGAGTTTAGATGAAAAATTGGATGCTGATTCATATATCGTTCCAGGCCTTGGAGATGCCGGGGATAGAATTTTTGGAACAAAATAATTATTAAAAAAGTCATTTTCCAAATTTTGAGAAGTGACTTTTTTAAATAGTTTATCTCTTTTATGGCACAAATCTTATGTTTCAAATTTTAGTAATACAAATATTAATTTGATTAACTCATTTTTTTGTGATGCAAGGTTTATAAATTGTAAAATAGGGTTTTTATGTTAAAAATAAATAATTTGCATTACTCAATAACTGGTCCAGAATACTCTTTTTTAACAAGAAAAAAAGTTGTGTTCGATATTTTGTAAAGGAACTAGAAATTAAAGATAAAGAAGTAATTGGTATTTATGGTCAAAACGGAAGTGGCAAATCAACTTTTATTGATTTAATAACTGGAGCTAAAGCATTTCAAAAAGGGCAAATAGAAATTAATGCTAATGAACCACTTTTTTCTGTTGTTTTTCAAGATTCTTTTTTTGATGAAAAAACTGTCATCAATCAGTTAATATTTTTAAATAAAGCCAATAGTTTTGCTTGTGATATCAACAAGGTACTTAATGATTACGAGTTAGAAAATGTGGCTATGTTAAAATTCAAAGAATTAAGTTTTGGTCAAAAACAAAGATTAAGATTTGCAGTCGCCTTGATTAAACCTTTTTCCATTTTAATTTTAGATGAAGTTTTGACAGGAATAGATAAACGTTTTAAAACAATTATCAAAAAAATATTGAAGAAATTATCAATCTAGGTAAAACAGTCATTATGATCACACACGATGAAGAAGAAATGGCAAAATTTTGTAGTAGAGTTATTTATTTTCAAAAAGGGAAAATAATTGATGATTTTAAATTAGATGGTGATTATACAAAACGTAAACAAATTATTAAAAATAAAATTAAAAACTTTGATTTTAAAAAAGGTGATACTTATGAATAAAACTTTGTTAATTGCTCAAAGAACTTTATTAAGTTTCTTTGACAGTATTTCCAAAACATTTTTAACGATATTAATTTATTATTAACAATTTCAATATCTCTTGCGTTATTAATTAATCGGCGAAAATAAGAACGTTGCTAGTGCAACTACAAATATTGCTTTTTCAGTTAGATTGATTTTAGTGTGTGGTGTCGCATGGTATTTAAATAGAACAATTAATGTAAATATTAAAAACGGGTATGTAAAAAATTTATTTGCAAATAGTTTTTTTAAACAAAATTATTTCTTTGGAATTAATTTAGCTTTGTATAGTTTGATATTGTTGCAATCTGTAATTTCTTTGATTCTTTTATGTATTGCATATCAGGATGCTGGTTGACCACAAGATCCGCAAACAACTTTGGTACTATTTTTCATTTTTTATTTATTCTTAGGACCAACATTAGTTTATTTTGCTTGTTCATGAGTTTCTTACCAATCTTTTAAATCGGGTAAAATCCATCCCTTAGCAAATTGCTTAATAATTATTTGCGCTTTATTAATGTTTTTATATTTTATTTTGATTCTTACTGCTCAAGACAATCCAAAATTATATAATCTAAATTATTTTTATATGATTATCCTGTTCTTTAACAATATCTTATCAATTCCTCAGGATGTTGAAAAATATAAAATTGAATATTGATGAATTTACATAATGAATATTTTTTATATTGTTATTATGCTTGGTTGAAATTTTTATAATAAAAATAATAGTAAAAGAATTATTAATAGTAATCCAGACAACCGTTTTTTTAACTAAAATAAAATATTATTTAATTTCTTAATTTAAACAAAACTAAAAACTAAAATTTATAATCAGTATTTCAGTAAAAAAATAAGAGTTTTGTTAAAAGAACGGAAAAAACCACCAAATGGTGGTTTTTTTATAGAAAACTATTATTATAAATTTCTTTAAAAACTATATATTCAAATATGCTTTTAGGTAAAATTATATTAATGGAATTATAAGAAATTCAAAGGAGTCTTTTTGATAAAGTGAATAGGTTAAAAAAACTGAATAAGGCTGAATTGATGGTTTATGCTTTATTGGTTATAACTAATTTAATATCTTTAATAGTTTTGTTGGTCTTGGTTGGCACCAAAACTATTCAATGAAATTGAATTACTGGTTATTTGTTAGGTGCAACAGCGGCAATGTTGGCAATCTTTGTAATGAAGAAAGCTGTTGCCCAGTTAATGAAAACAGAAAACCATTATTTATATTACTTTATGTATGTTGTGCGCGTTGGTATTTATATGATTCCATTACTATTAGCGTTCTTATTTAAAGGAACACCATTTTATATTATGGGAGTTTTAATTGGCCTTGTGCCGGTTATTTTATTTCCGTTTTTTAATGGAATTTTATTAAAACAAAATTCCCTTTATTTAGATAAATAAAATGCTTAATAGTTTAAAGAAAAGGAGGGAGAAAGTTAATGGGTGAGTTATTCGAAGGATGAAATAAAATGTCCCAACAATTTACGTCAATAATTTTGACAACAATTGTTATTTGTACAATTGCGATCACTTACAACGTGAAAATTCGCGGTCATAAAGAAGGCGAACGTATAAGTGGTTTTTTAGTACTAATCGAAATGTTAGTTTCTTCTGTAGAGAATCTAGTGGTTTCGATCATGGGAACAAAATACAGAAAATTAACTCCTTATGCTTTGTATATAATTTTATACATTATTGTTTCATCGCTAATTAGTTTACTTGGTGTAGAATCAGCGACAACTTCATACACAGTAACTCTATCAATGGGGCTTGTGACCTTTTTTGGGATTTATTATTTTGGTTTTAAATATCAAAAAATGGCATACTTCAAAAAGTACATTAATCCAATTGAAATCTTTACACAATTTACTCCTTTAGTTTCAATATCATTCCGTTTATTTGGTAACTTACTAGGTGGTTCAATTATTTTAGGACTTCTATATTCGTTATCAATCGGAATTCAAGCAGGTTTTTCAGGAAATGTTTCAATTCTTGAAGGTCATACTTGATTGAATGTGGATATTTATAATTCAGAAGACAGCTGAGATATAACTTGAAAACAGCAGTATATTTATTTCTGATCAGGATTTAATATTTTCACAACACTTGTTGCACCAATGTTTCATATGTACTTCGATTTATTTGAAGGAAGCATTCAAGCCGTGGTCTTTACAATGCTGACGTTATCTTATTGATCAGAGGCCATGGGTGAAGAAGAATCAGAAGGTCAAATGCATGTGAGACCAGAAGTTGTAGTAGCAAGTTCTGGACAAATTGAAATGAAGCGCATTAAAAAAACAAAAAAACAAAAACAAGTAGTTTTATAAAAAAGGAGAACTTAAATATGTTATTTACAGAATTAATGGCAAACGTTTATGGTAATTTATTTGCAGCCCTTGCAACAATCTTGCCAAACTTTTTAGCAGAAACAGCAGCAACAACTTCAACTGGAGATGGATTAAAATTCTTAGGAGCCGGAGTTGCGGGAATTGGAGTATTCGGAGCAGGAATCGGACAAGGTGCAGTTGGACAAGGTGCATGTATGGCAATCGGAAGAAACCCAGAAATGGCATCAAAAATTACTTCAACAATGATTATTGCAGCAGGGATTGCTGAATCAGGAGCTATCTATGCTTTAGTTATCGCAATTCTTTTGGTATTCGTTGCATAATAAAGGTTTTGTTTATTATTAAATATTAGAAGAAAGAAGGTAATAATATGACATTTGGTATTCCGTTTTTAGCAACTCCTGGTGTTCCAGAAGTTGTTGGACAATTATTTCCAAATTTACCAAATTTTATTGCACACGTCTTAGCAACTATTGTTATTATCATTGTCTTATCCAAATTGGTTTATAAACCATTTAGAAGTTCTATTGATAATCGTAGAGCTAAAATTAATGAATTATTAGATGATGCTGTTGAAAAACAAACATTAGCTAATAAAGATCGACGAGAAGCAGAAATGGTGTTGAGGGACGCTAAAACTGAATCTTTATTAATAATTAAAAATGCTCGTGTTGATGCTGATGTTCAAAAAACGCAAATTCTTGAAACAGCAAATAACGAAGCATCAAATTTACAAAATCACGCGAAGAACTCAATTTTAAGAGAACGAGCAAAAGCTCAAGAAGAAATTCGTGAATCTATTATTAATGTTGCTTTTGCAGCTGCTTCAAAAGTTTTAGAAACAGAAGTTTCTAAAACAAAAAATCAAGAGTTAATTGACCAATTTATTGAAGATTTAGATAAAAATAAAAAGGCTAAATAGTTAAATGATTTTAAAAGAATCAGTTATCGATAATTGAGGTAATGCTCTAAAAAATATTGCAGTTGAACAAAAACAAGTTGATCGATATATTGCTCAAGCGACAGTTTTGATTGATTTATTAAAAAATAGAAATGATTTTGTACAAATTCTTTCCGTAAGAACAAAAGATTTTCGTAATCAACAATTAAAAATTGTTGATGAAACTTTTGCTAAAAACGGAGTTAATGAATATTTAGTTAACGCCATGAAAATGTTGGTTGAAACAGGTTCATTCCCTTATGCGCGTGCAATTTTTAAAAGTATGCGTAAAAAATTAATGGCATTACAAGATCTTGTTTATGGTGTAGTTTGATCTACAACTAAAATTAGTGATAAACAGATTTTGACAATGGAAATTAAAGTATCAAAAAAATTAAAAAAGCAAGTTAAGCTTGTTAATAAAATTGATGAAAAATTAATTGGTGGTGTCCAAATAATTGTTGCTAATAATATTTTTGATGGAACAATCAAAGGTAGATTAGATCAACTGCGTTATGAAGCACTAGCCAAAAAATAAAATTAGAGAGGTTTGGTAATATGGCTTTAAATATTAAAGAAATCTCTGAAGTAATTGAAAAACAAATTAAAAACTATGGAAAAAAAGTTGTTCAAGCAGAACAAGGAACGGTAGCCACGGTTGGAGATGGTGTTGCTTTAATTTACGGATTAGATAAAGCTATGATGGGTGAACTGATAATTTTTCCACAAAATGTTTATGGAATGGTTCTTAATCTTGAAGAAGGTGCGATTGGAGCTGTTATCGTCGGTGATGACACTTTAATTAAAGAAGGAGACATTGTTAAACGTTCAGGAAAAATTGTTGAAACACCTGTTGGTAATGAAATGTTAGGTCGTGTGGTTAGTGCTTTGGGAAATCCCATTGATGACCATGGACCAATCAAAACTAAAAAACACAAACCAGTTGAAAAAATTGCAACAGGAGTTATGGCTCGTAAATCTGTTGATCAACCCTTGGAAACAGGGATCTTGACAATTGACTCAGCAATTCCAATTGGTAAAGGTCAACGTGAATTAATTATTGGAGATCGTCAAACAGGTAAAACTGCAATTGCTATTGATGCAATAATTAATCAAAAAGGTAAAAAAGTAAAATGTGTTTACGTTTCAATTGGACAAAAAGATTCAACAATTGCTCAAGTTGTTGAAAAATTAAAAAAACATGGAGCAATGGATTACACAGTTATTGTTAATGCCGGAGCTTCACAATCAGCACCTTTGCAATATTTAGCACCTTATACAGGGGTTACAATTGCAGAAGAATGAATGGAAAATGGAGAAGATGTTTTAATAGTTTATGATGATCTTTCAAAACATGCTGTAGCATATCGTGAAATGTCACTTCTATTAAAAAGACCACCAGGGCGTGAAGCGTATCCTGGAGATGTTTTCTACTTGCATTCACGTTTATTAGAACGTGCAGCTAGAGTTAATGAAAAATTTGGTGGTGGTTCAATTACTGCGTTACCAATTATTGAAACTCAAGCAGGAGATATTTCGGCTTATATACCTACTAATGTTATTTCAATTACTGATGGACAAATTTTCTTATCATCAGATTTATTTAACTCAGGAGTAAGACCGGCTGTTAATATTGGTCCATCAGTTTCTCGTGTTGGTTCAACTGCTCAAATTAAAGCAGTAAAACAAATGAGTGGAACTTTAAAATTAGAGTTAGCTCAATACTATGAATTGGAATCATTTGCAAAATTTGGTTCTGATTTAGATGAAACTACTAAAGCTACTTTAGAACATGGGGCAAGAATTATTGCTTTACTAAAACAAAGACAATATTCACCAATTAATCAAATTAATCAATCACTATTATTGCTAGCGATTAAATCGCATGCTATTAAATGATTGCCAATTGAATCTATGGAAAGTTTTAAAAATGAAGTAATGACTCATTTTGAAAAAAATGCAACAGCTAAATTGATAAAAATCAAAGTTGAAAAAGCAATAGCATATGACGAAAAAGAAGTTGCTGAAGCAACCAAAGAAATTGAAAAAATTGTTATTAAAATGACTAAAAATATTCATGACTACAAAGCTACAAATTACGGGAAACAAGAAGATTTCAATAAGTTAGGTAAATAATTAAATGCCAAATTTAAGTGGATTAAAAGCGGAAATTCAATCAGTTAAAGACATTGGTAAAATCACCAATGCTATGCAATTGGTTGCTTCTGCAAAATTACGCCGTATTGGTAAAAAGGTAGTTGAAACACATGAATACGTATCAGAAGTATATGGTGTCTTCAACGAAATTATTAAACAAACTGAGGACTCTATTTTTCTCCTAAAACCAGGTAAAGAAATTAAAAAAACTTTATGAGTTGTTGTTAATTCTAATCTTGGCCTTTGTGGTGGATACAATAATAATGTCAATAAATTAGTGATGGCAGGGATTAAAGAAAATGATGAAATTTTTGCAATTGGAAACAAAGCTGTTTCTTTTTATAAAGCAAGAAAAATTGCAATTAGATCACAAATTACCAATTTAGATATTAATTTTTCAAATGAACAAGCTCGTGAAATTGGTCAAGATATCATGTCTTATTACACTAGTAAAGAATTTGATGAAATTAAATTGGTTTACACCAAATTTATTAATAACGTAACATTTGAACCAACAGAGTTAACTTTATTTCCCATCAAAAAAGATGCTGAAGAAGCTAAAAAAGGTCCAAAACAAGAAATTCAATTTGAACCATCTCCAACAGTTATTTTAGAAGCTACAGTTAATTTATATTTAAATACTGTTTTATTTGGAACAATCGTAGAATCGCAAGTTTCTGAACAAGCTTCAAGAAGAACAGCGATGGAAAACGCAACTAATAATGGTGAAGAATTATCTAAATCTTTATCATTGAAATATAATCGCGAACGTCAAGGGGCAATTACACAAGAAATTTCTGAAATTGTTTCTGGGGCCAACGCACAACAAGATAATTAATAACAAAGGAGGAAACAAAATGCCAAAAACAAATGGTAAAATTGTTCAAGTTTTAGGTCCGGTTGTCGATGTCAGATTTAACGATGATGACATTCCAATGATTTATGATGCTTTAGTGGTTGATAATCACGGTGTTAAACTGATTTTAGAAGTTGAACAACATATTGGTGATGAGATGGTCCGTGCTATTGCCATGGGACCAACTGATGGTTTAACTCGTGGATTAGAAGTTATTAATACTAAAGCTCCAATTCAAGCCCCTGTGGGTAAAGATGTATTGGGAAGAATGTTTAATGTAACTGGTGATCCAATTGATGAAAAACCAGAATTTAAAGGTAAAAGAATGCCAATTCACCGTGATGCACCAGCATACGATGAATTGGTAACAAATGCCGAAATTCTTGAAACAGGAATAAAAGTAATTGATTTAATGATTCCTTTTGCTAAAGGAGGAAAAATTGGATTGTTCGGAGGAGCCGGAGTTGGTAAAACCGTTTTAATTCAAGAGTTAATTAACAATATTGCTAAAGCACATAATGGGGTTTCAGTTTTTGCCGGGGTTGGAGAACGTACTCGCGAGGGTAACGATCTCTACCATGAATTTATTGAAGCCGGAGTTTTAGATAAAACTTCACTAGTATTTGGACAAATGAATGAACCTCCAGGAGCACGTATGCGTGTTGCCCTAACAGGTTTAACAATTGCTGAAAACTTTAGAGATGAAAATAATATGGATGTTCTATTATTTATTGATAACATCTTTAGATTTACACAAGCAGGTTCGGAAGTGTCTGCCTTACTAGGGCGCATGCCTTCAGCAGTAGGGTACCAACCAACCCTTTCGACAGAAATGGGAGCATTACAAGAACGTATTACTTCAACTAAAAAGGGATCAATTACTTCAGTTCAAGCAGTTTATGTACCAGCTGATGACCTAACTGATCCTGCACCTGCTACTACATTTGCTCACTTAGACGGACGTATTGTTTTAGATCGTTCAATTGCATCATTAGGAATTTATCCAGCAATTGACCCATTAGCTTCTTCATCACGTATGTTAGATCCTGAAATTGTTGGTGATGAACATTATAACGTAGCATTACAAGTTCAAGGAACATTACAAAAGTATAAAGATTTACAATCAATTATTGCAATTTTAGGAATGGATGAATTATCTGAAGAAGATAAATTAATTGTTTCACGTGCTCGTAAAATTCGTAACTTTTTATCACAAGCATTCTTTGTTGGTGAAAAATTTACTGGTCGTCCAGGTAAATTTGTTAAAGTATCTGAAACTATCAAATCTTTTAGAGCAATTCTAGATGGAGAATGTGATGATATTCCAGAATTAATGTTTATGTATGTTGGAACAATTGATGAAGTTAAAGAAAAATTTAATAAAGAAAAAAGTGGTAAATAAGGAGGAAAACAATTATGAGTATTAAACTAAAAATTGTTACTCCTGATGGAACTTTCATTAACGATAAAGAAGTTGACATCGTTAACGTGCAAACAATTGATGGTGATATTGGTATTATGGGTAATATGATTCCATTAGTATCTTCATTAAAAATTGGAATTTTAAGTTTTCGTGAAAAGGGTAATTTAACTCGCGTTCATGTAAACTTAGGAATAGTTAAGGTTGATGGAATTCAATGTAAAGTAATTACTGAAAGCCTTTATCTTGTTGATGAAGCAGGGAATGAATTACCCACTCCACAAAAATTATTTTAAAAAAAGATGTGTAAGCATCTTTTTTTATATTTAAACAAAAATTATAATGTTCATAACTTTATATCTTACTAATATAAGTGTTTTTTGTATAATATGATTATAAGGATTTAATAATGGTTAAACTAATTTTTAAAGAAGCTATATTTAATCTTAAGAGAAAAAGTTTTTTCTATTTTTCCTTTTTCTTTTTTTTAATTATTGTCATGGGAATTATTATTTCTTTGCTGTCTTTTGGTTTGAATTTATCTAATCAATTAAAACCTGCTTTAAATACAAAAAAAGCTGACACTGTGCTACAACTTTATAATTATGATTCAAGTGAAGAAAGTTTGGTGGTACTTTCAGATCTGGGAATCGAAAACATTAATGAACTAATTGAGCAAAAATCAAAAGAACAGAAGGTAATTAGATTTAATAATAAAGAGAAAGAACGTGATTTTAAAATTAGTTTAGCTTATCGATCGGGATATATTTTTGATACCAATGTATCACCTTTAAATGAAATTTTTATTGCTGCTGATGATTACAATTTTTCATATAGTGCATTACCTCAAATAATTAAAGAAGAGTTAGCTTTTTTTGACAATAATATTTATTATTGATTTATTTTTAATAAATTCATAAATATAAGAAATGTGGTTTTTGATTATCCTTTTGAATTATTGGGTAATCTTTTAAATGAAAATAATGAAGTTATTGATGATGTATCAATATACCTTGGACAAATGGATAATAATTTTTACAGAGTTAATAACGACTCTAAGTTCACAGTTACTTCAGGAATTCAAAATTCTCAATCCGGAATTTATTTGACAGAAAAAACATTAGCTAACTTAAATCTTAAAATTGGTGATTATCTAACAATTTCATACCAAGATTCTGATGATCCAGAAAATTCCTATATTAAAGAGAAAATTGTCGGAACGGCATTCGATTATAAAACAATTTCTAGAACAAACAATAGTATTTTTTTAACACAAGAATCTTGAAATAAAACCAAAAAGATTATCCAAGGTGATTTTGGAAATTTTTATAATGATATTAAATTTTCATTTAAAAACAGTCCAAATATAGAAAATTTAAACTTCAAAATTAACGAAAGCTTATTTTCTTTGCATAATGGTGTGGTTTTGAAAAAATTGCCAATTACCAATTCTTCAGATTCAATTGACATCGCTGTGCTAATTGGCCAAACTTTACCATTGCTTTTGATCATGATTGCTTTTTTCATTGTGATACTCTTATGTTTTGTTAATTGAATGGTGACTTCGCAATCTTCAAAATTAAATATTAAAAACTTGGTGACTTTAAAAAATGAAGGAACTAAAAATTGAATGCTATCGTTGCTCAATACTTTTGAAATTTTTATCCCTTTACTCTTGTCAACTATAGTGGGTACTTTTGTTGGTTTATTTTTTCAAAAAATAATAAGCGAAATAGTCTTTCAAAAAATGTCTTTTCATTGAGAATTTTGACACACAACTTGAATAACTTGGATAATAATTATTATTACATACTTAATCATTTTAGGAAGCTTTGCAATATTGAATTTGTATATCATTAAAACAGTTATGAAATCTTATAAAATTGAAATTGCAACTACATCAGCAAAAATAAATTCCAAAATCTTATATAAAACTAATCCTAAATTTAAAATCAGAGCACACTTAGCGCTTTCTAATTTTGGAAAAAATGTTTCTATGTTTTTATTAACGGGTGTTGCTATCACTACCTTCATTCTTTCAACAAGTTTAACGGTTTCACTAAGAAAAATGAGTTATGATGTCATAGATGTTTATACACCGTATAATTCCATTTCGTATCATGCTCATAAAAACAGACCATTTAATAATGATAGAAGAACGACAGCTTTAACAATTTTAGAAGATGAAAAAAACTTTGATAAACTAAGTGCTGAAGATATTTCCACAGACGATTTTTCTGAAGAAATTATTAAATTACTAGATTTTATAAATAAACACTATACTACCGATTTATCTCTTGACAGAAAAGGTGGTTATTTAACAATTGACTATCTTGATACTTTTGCAAAAAAATTTAGAACCGAACTTGAGCAATATGCACCTGAGTTTTTAGCTTTATTAGATTCAGAAAAAGAATTAAAAAAGAGTTTTCCTGGTTATGAAGGTTCAAATTTATTTCTTGGCAAATTTTTTGCAAACTCCAATAAAACAATAACAGGTTTAAAAAGAACTTTTTACGATGTAAATAGACCGGAACAAAGTTACTCCATTACTGGTATTGACACCAATAAATGAGCTAAACACATTTTGCCTATAGAAAACCCAAATGATGACGGAATTATTAATATATCTGTTTCTGAACGCGGTTTTATTGATGGTAAATATGAAATGAATCAAATTTTAGATCTTAAAGATCCAATCTTTGTTACAAAAAATGAAGAAAATCAAACTTGAGTTCCAATTAAATTTAAAATTAGTAAAGTTATTAAAGGTGATCACTCATTATGGTTTATGTATGTTGATCAAAAATTAGTAGAAAGACATATTATCAATTTTATTCATAATATTGATTCAAATTCTGAGATTTCAAATATTAGCAAAGAATATATTAAAAATTTTGATATTAAAAATTTAACTCAAAACAGAAATTTTGTTATTGATAAAGAATTTGCTCCATTCTTTTTAAGCAACTTAGTTTTAGCTTATGAGCCTGGCAAAACACCAATAGAAGTAATTAGCAAAATACAAAATATTTTTGCAGGCATCAGAGGTTTTTCAACGGAATTAATGGCAAAAGAAATCTATGCTCGTTCAAAATTAATTAGAGACATCCTTCAATTTGTTTCAATTATTGTTTTATTGATTGATGTATTAACAATAATCTTGTTATCATCTATGGTAGTTTATCAAAATAAAAAAACCCTAACAGTCATGAAAACTATGGGTTATAAAAAATTTGAACTAACATCTTATATTGCTATTGGTTATATATTATCCTGTGTTTTGGGAATTGTTTTGGCCATTATAATGAATAAAGTTGCTTTCGACTTTATTTTAAAAAATTTCAATGATGCCTTAGGAGGTTTAGAATTCATTTATGGTATTGAATACTGAAGTTCTTTAGTGACAATAACAATTTCTTATATTTTTATAATCATCACAACAGTTTATTCATACATAGGAATGATTAAACAAACTGCAAATCCTGATTAATTATTAGATTCTTCGCCATATTTTTGATCAAATGCATGCAATTTATTTTTGCAATCTTCACAACTAAAAATTTGAAAAATATATTTATTATTTATTTCCTGTCATTTAATATCATTATAACTAAATTTGATTTTTGTTAATTTTTCATATTTATTAACAATTTTGGATTTAGTTATTTTTTCATGTCGTTCTACATATTTATAAAAATCTAAAATTTCTTCATGAATTGCTGAAATATATTGCACAGCGTCAACATTAACATTTCCTGAATGATCAGTATATCAATTGTAATTTTTATTAAAACAATAAATTTTTTTAATTTTATTAAATCTCATAAAATTTTCAATAATGAAAATTTTAGTACCCATCAAATTTAATAATTCCTCAAATAATTCCGATGGTTTTTTAGACATTTGATTTTCTAAAGTTGAATTAATTTGATAGTCTATTTTGATTAGCCGATCAACAACAATTTGTCCACCTTTAATTATTTTTTCTCTTTGATTTTCATTTTTATTTTTTCTTATTTCTTTTCTATTAATTCGATATAAAACAATTGTTAAAGTGACACTGGTTAAAGAAAAGAAAACAGAAGTGCAAATCGTTGCAATTCTTAATGATGTTGTTAAATCCATAGCATTTTACCTGGCCCTTATATAATAATCATACTAATATTAATTTTAAAAATGTCAAACAAGATATAAGAAGCTATTATTTTTATTTTAAAAATGCTATTTTTTTAAAATTTTTTTAAAATTTAATGTATTATTTATTTTAGAAAATAAGTGGAGATAAAAATTCATGATTTTGAAATTTTATAAAAAGATACAATTTCAAACCCAAAAACAGTCATTTGACATTATTTTTTATACCCACTTATTTTTAATTTTCAGAAACAACCAATTAATTTAATTGGTTGTTTTTTTATATTTAGGAGGTTTATGGAAATTAAAGAAACAGAAACAGAATTTAAAACAAAACCCCCAAGAATGTTATTGCAACCAAGAGAAAAGCCTAAAAGCATTTATCAATGAATAGCTTTATCTTTTCAACATGTGTTCGCAATGTTTGGGGCAAATGTTTTAGTACCAATTGTAATTAATCAAATGGCAGAAACAGAAGTTATTAATATGTCGATGGCACTTTTTTGTTCGGGAATTGGAACACTTGTTTATATTGCTTTAACATCAGCTAAAGTTCCGATTTATTTAGGTAGCAGTTTTGCTTATATGACTGTAATCGGAATGGGTTATGGTGATTGAGGTAATGCAACATTTATTGCTATCTTTTTGGTTGGGTGTGTTTATATATTGACAGGATTATTAATTCACTTTACATCAAACAAATGATTGGTAAAAATTTTTTCTCCAATAGTTGTTGGTCCGATAATCATGATAATTGGATTAAGTGCAATTCCAAGCGCACTAAAAAATATTTGAATCTTACCTCAAGATCCTGCACCAGGATACCCTCAATGACTAGCAATTTTAGTTGCAGTTTTAGTAATTTTAGTTGCAGTTATTTTAATGCTTAAAGCTAAATCATTTATTCGTGTCTTGCCAATTTTATCAGCATTAGTGTTTGGTTATGTTTTGTGTGTAATTATTCAGTTAGCAGATTCCAATATTCAATTAATGGACTTTAACAAAATTACAAACGTAAATAAATGAGAATGACATCCTAACTTTAAAAACATCTTTGATGTTAATAAAGAAAATGTTGCTCCAGCAGTTGTTGCTATTGTTCCAATTGCATTAGTGACAATGGTTGAACATTACGGAGACCATGTAAATTTAGGAAATATGACCAACAAAAACTTTATCAAAGATCCAGGAATTGGTAGAACTTTATTTGCTGACGGTGTTTCGATTTCGCTATCTGGATTAATTGGTGGTCCTGCTAACACTACATATGCTGAAAATACTAGTGTTGTTGGAATTACCAAAGTAGCCAGTGTTTGAGTAACAGGTCTTGCTGCATGTTTTGCGGTTATGATGAGTTTTATTGCTCCAGTAAATCAATTAATTTCGATGATCCCAAATCCTGTTCTTGGAGGAATCAGTTTAATGTTGTTTGGAATTATTGCTACTAACGGAGTTAGAATTATGCTTGATGCAAAAGTTAATTTAGAAAATGGAAAAAATTTAATTATTATTGGAATAACTTTAGGTCTTGGTTTAGGAATTAGTTTATATACTGCTTCAACTAATACTCAAATAAAAATTAACGATTTCGAATTAACCGGTTTATTTATTGCAACCGTTGTTGGCGGAGGATTAAATTTAATTTTACCTGATCAGCATAATCTAGGTTTGTTTAAAATTAAAAAACGTAACAAAAGACAATCGAATTAATTGATTGTTTTTTGTTGAGTAACTCGAGAATCATTTTTTGGTTTTTGAGTTTTTTTAGTTATCTTAATTTCTGGTTTTTTATTCTGCTTGTTTTTAAATTCTTCAATTTTTTTAGTTACATTGCCAGTAAAAGCTCACATGCGATGTTTTTTAAGAAAGTTTAAATAACCATAATAATTTACTTTTAATGGCCTGAAATCAATTCTTCCTAATTGCAGATTGCATTGAATTTTTGTGATTTTTTTGTTCATAAAAATTTGCTCTTGGCAAGCTATTAATTTTTCTTTTAAATTCTGCGGAATTTCGTCTAAATTTTTAAATATATTTTCAATGGTTTCATATTTTTGTAATAAATCCATTGCTTGTTTATAATGCAAACATTTTACACCTTTAATATTATCCGAAGCATCACCTAATAAACTTTTTACATCAGGAACTTGAGAAGGTTTACATCCTAATTTTTCAGAAACTTCATGTGCTTCAATAAAAACAGGTTTTTCTTTCTTATTTGTAGTTGTTATAATTTTGACGTTTTCGTTAACTAATTGAAAAGTATCTTTATCATTGCTTAAAATATGGATATTATAGCCAAGTTTAGTGGCAATTTTTGTAATGGTACCCATTACATCATCACCTTCATATCCTGGCATTTCGTATCAAGGAATATTTGCAGAAGTTAAGAATTCTCTAATAATTTGAAACTGAGGAATTAATTCAGCTGGAGTTTCTTTTCTTTTAGCTTTATACTCTGGATAAATATCTCTACGTCAACAACCTTGGTCAACGTCAAAGGTAACTATAATAGTGTGATAGAGATTTGAATTAATAACTTCATTAATTTTTGCTATGAAAGTATAAATTGCATTAATGTATGTTCCATCACGGTTTACAGCAACAGTTTTACGTTTTAAAGTTCCGTAAAACCCTTTGTGCAATAAATGATAACCATCGATAATTAGTATCGTCTGTTTTTCACTTTTTGTATTCATTTTTTTAATCCTTACTTTATTATCATAACATTAATAAAATAGCAACCAAATGTTTGAGTATCTTTTCTTTCAATAAAACTTCTAATATTTTTAATTATTGACATTTTATTTTATAATTAGTTCAAAGAAAAAAGATATAGACGAGGGAATAATTAATGGCAACAGATAAAAAAATTATTAAGCAATATGGTAAAGTTGCTGACCAAATTATGAATTTAGAATCAGAAATGTCTAAACTTAAAGATGAGGATTTTAAATTAAAAACTGAAGAATTTAAGGACCGCTTAGCCAAAGGCGAAACACTTGAAAATTTATTAGTTGAAGCATATGCTGTTGCAAGAGAGGCTTCAAGAAGAGTTCTGGGTTTAAACGCTTATCGTGTTCAATTAATTGGAAGTATAATTTTGCATTATGGTGATATCGCAGAAATGAAAACAGGAGAGGGTAAAACTTTAGCTGGATTGTTTCCGGCATATTTAAACTCTTTAACTGGCAAAGGTGTTCATATTGTTACTGTTAACGAATATTTATCAAAACGTGATAGTGAAATTAATGGACAAGTTTATGATCTTTTAGGTATTACGGTTGGATTAAATGTTTCACGTTCACCAAAAAATGACAAAAGGATTGCCTATGCACAAGATGTTACTTATACAACCAATGCTGAATTAGGTTTTGATTATTTAAGAGATAATATGGTTCAAGATAAATCTCATAAAGTTCAACGTGGGTTAAATTTTGCAATTATCGATGAAGCTGACTCTGTATTAATTGATGAAGCTAGAACACCTTTAATTATTTCAGGTGGTTCATCAAATAAAAAAAATATGTATATATTAGCGGATTCTTTTGCTAAAAAAGTTGATGAGAAAACTGAAATTCAAATTGATTTAGAATCAAAACAAGTTTTCCTAAACGATTTAGGAATGGCTAAAGCTCATGAATTTTTTTCGGTTCATAATTTATTTGCTGTTGAAAACACTGAGTTATTTCATTTGATTATGAATGCTTTGAAAGCTAACTATACTTTTAAAGAAGGTGTTGAATATGCTGTTAAAGATAACGAAATCCAATTAATTGATCAATTTACTGGTCGTATTATGATTGGACGCTCATATTCAGATGGGTTACAACAAGCAATTCAAGCGAAAGAAAATGTTGAGATTGAAGAAGAAACTACTGCACTGGCAACAATTACTTATCAAAATTTTTACCGTCTTTATGCAAAACTTTCTGGAATGACAGGTACAGCAAAAACTGAAGAAGAAGAATTTTTAAAAATTTACAATACTCGTGTTATTAGCACCCCTACTAATAGACCGATAATTAGAAAAGATGAAGAAGACTTTACTTTTGCAACCAAGAATGCCACTTTGAAAAAATTGATTGCTGACATTAAAGAAATTAATGAAATTGGTAATCCTATTTTAATCGGGACTACGTCAGTTGAATCTTCTGAGCAAATTTCAAGATATTTAACTAATGCAGGTTTAAAGTATGAAATGATTAATGCTAAAAATCATGATCGTGAAGCTGAAATTGTTGCTAATGCAGGAATAAAAGGTGCAATCACACTAGCTACCAACATGGCTGGTCGTGGTACTGATATTAAATTAACAGATGAAGTCAAAAAACTTGGTGGATTAGTTGTGTTTGGTGTGGAAAGAAATGAAGCACGAAGAATTGACAATCAATTACGTGGTCGTTCTGGTCGTCAAGGTGACCCTGGCCGTTCAAGATTTTATATTTCGATGGAAGATGACATGATGGTTAGATTCACATCTCCAAAAATGCGTCAAAACTTTTTGCGTTTAGGTGACGACCACATTAAATCTAAAATGTTTACTCGTTCTGTAACTAATGCCCAAAAAAAATTAGAAGGCATGAACTTTGATCAACGTAAAGACGTTTTGGATTATGATAATATTCTTGCCCAACAACGTGAAGCTATGTATGCACAACGCGATGAAGTGTTATATTCTGAAGATTTAAAAAATGCGCTTTCAAAATTTCAATACACAGTAGCTTATGAATTAATTTTAGAAAATTCTAAAATTGTTTTAGGAGAAAAAACAATTGATGGTGAAGCATTGTTAAAAGCAATTGATGGAATTTTGGTGAAACATAATCAATTCAAACCAAAAGATTTTGAAGGTAAAGAAAGATACGAGTTAGCAAAAGAATTAGCCAATGCTATGATGGACTTTTATAAAATTCGAATTTTAGACATTCCTGAAGATGTGGTGATTTCAATGGAAAGAGCAACGATTTTAGAAGCTTTTGATAAATATTGGACTAAACATATAGACATAGCTTCAAAACTTCGTTCTGGAATTTATTTACAGCAATATGCACAAAACAATCCACTAGCAGAATATGTTGAACAAGCAACCAAACTTTATAATAAAATGAAAATTAATATTTCTATGGATATTTGTGATCGTTTATCAAAAGTTGTTATTAAAACTGTTGATGCTGAAGAAAAACCAAAACAAATCGAAATTACCGACAAAGATATTGATGAAATTTTAATAGCAACTGGGATTGAAAAATCACAATTGAATGCCAAAGAAATTAACACAAGAATTAACGAATTAATTGTTGAAGCAAAAGACAATATTCAGTTAGTTAATAGATTAAATATTCAACGAGACATTTTATTGGGCTTGGTTATTGAAATTCAAAAAAGAATTGGTGAAGTTAATAATAGAAAAATTGAAATGAATCCTGAAGACTTGAAAAATATAGCAAAAAAATTTGATATTTTCAACATTGACGAAATGACTATCGAGCAAATAAATGCAGGTTACACAAAGTTAATGAACGAAGTTCCAACACACGAAGAGTCATTAAAAATGGAAATTGAAATTGGACGTCAAATTTTAACTAGTTTACATCAAGAATTATCAATCTTAAAAAATATCAAGAAATCCGATCAAGAATATATAATTAATGATGAAGATAACAAAGAAATTAAGAAACGCATTCGTCGCAAAAAAGACGGAGACGGAGCTGAAGTTGCTGAATCTTCTGAAGCAGTCAAAAGCAGATCAAAAATAGGTTAATAAAGTAGCTAGAAAAATTTTTCTAGCTTTTTGTATATTAATCAAGTTAGGGGTAAGAATATGAAATTAAAAACCTTCAAAAAATTTGAGTTAGTTTCTAAATTTAAACCTTCAGGGGATCAACCTGAAGCAATTAGGCAATTATCGCAAGGTCTCAAAGAGGGAAAAAGAGATCAAGTTTTATTAGGTGCCACTGGAACCGGGAAAACTTTTACTATGGCCAACATTATTGTAGAACATCAAAAGCAAACTTTGGTATTAGTTCACAATAAAACCTTAGCCATGCAACTTTATTACGAATTAAAGGAATTTTTTCCCAATAATAGAGTTGAATATTTTGTATCAAATTTTGATTTCTTTCAGCCGGAAGCTTACCTGCCAAGCAAAGATTTATACATTGATAAAGATGCTAAGCAAAATATTGAATTAGATATGATGAGATTAAGCGCAATGAATGCTTTAACGACAAGAACCGATACTATTGTAGTTGCTTCTGTTGCTGCAATTTACGCATCGCAAAATCCTGTTGATTATGCTGAATCATTTTTTGAATTCACAGTTGGACAAATTCTTTCTAAGAGAGAACTTTTGCAATTTTTGGTTAAAACTGGTTACATTCGTAACGATATTGAAAATGCTCCAGGAACTTTTAGTGTTAAAGGTGATGTTATTAAAATTGTTCCTGGATGAACAGCTAATATGATGTTTCGTGTTTCCATGTTTGGCAATGAAATTGAAATGATTGATGTTTTGGACACACTAACGGGAGGGATAATTGAAAAAACATCTAAAGTTACAGTTTTTCCAGCACAAGCTTATGTAACTCCTGAAGATAAATTAAAAATTGCTTGTGCAAATATTCGTCAAGAAATGAACGAAAGAATTAAATGATTTCAAGAACAAGGTTTGTTGTTAGAGGCTCAACGCCTAGAACAAAGAACCAAATACGATTTAGAATCATTGGAAGAATTTGGTTTTTGTTCTGGAGTTGAAAACTATTCAGCACAATTAGAAAATCGTAAACCAGGACAAAGACCTTATACACTTTTAGATTATTTTGAAAAAGATTTTTTAATGATTATCGATGAATCACACATGATGATTCCTCAAATTAGGGGAATGTTTAATACCGACAGGTCAAGAAAACAAACACTTGTGCAATATGGTTTTAGATTACCAAGCGCAATGGACAATAGACCTTTAAATTTTGAAGAATTTAGAAGTTTGCAAAATCAAGTAATTTATACTTCAGCAACTCCTGGTGAATATGAATCTGAATTAATTGATAACAAATTTGTTCAGCAAGTAATTAGACCAACCGGTTTGTTAGATCCGATAATAGAAATTAAATCTAAACAAAATCAGATTGAAGATATTATTGACCAAATTAATTTACGCAAAATTAAAAACGAAAAAGTTTTTGTAACAACTTTAACAATTAAAATGAGTGAAGATTTAACTTCTTATTTACAAGAACGCGGAATTAAAGTAGCTTATCTTCATTCAGAATTAAAAACATTTGAAAGAAGCGAGATTTTAAATGATTTAAGAAAAGGTGTTTATGATTGCGTAGTTGGTGTTAACCTATTGCGTGAAGGATTAGATATCCCAGAAGTAAGCCTAGTATGTATTTTAGATGCTGATAAACAAGGTTTTTTAAGAAACACGCGTTCATTGATTCAAACAACAGGACGAGCAGCAAGAAACGCCAATGGATTAGTAATTTTTTATGCTGATACTATTTCAAATGCAATGCAAGAGACCATTGATGAAACATCTCGAAGACGTAAAATTCAAGAAGAATATAATGAAAAACACGGAATTATTCCTCAAACTATTTTAAAAGATATTAGCGAAACTTTATTAACTGAAAATGCTAGAAAAAATATTAGTGAATTAAAAAAAGTTCGTGGACAAAAACAACGCAAAGAAGCGACTCAAAAAGTTATTGATGAATTGAGAAAAGATATGCTTGCAGCAGCTAAAAATTTAGATTTTGAAACAGCAGCAACATTAAGAGATACAATCATTGAATTAGAAGGGCAAAAATATAGTTAGAGGTGCAAAATGGCAAAAGATAAAATAATAATTAAGGGCGCTAGAGAAAACAATTTAAAAAATGTTAACTTAGAAATTCCAAAAGAAAAATTAATTGTTTTCACGGGTTTATCGGGTTCTGGTAAATCTTCTTTAGCATTCAATACAATTTATGCCGAAGGAAGACGTCGATACATCGAATCTCTTTCTGCATATGCTCGACAATTTTTAGGGGGTAATGAAAAACCTGATGTCGATTCAATCGAAGGTTTATCACCTTCAATTTCAATTGATCAAAAAACCACCTCTCATAACCCAAGATCTACAGTTGGAACTGTTACAGAAATTTATGATTACTTAAGATTGCTTTACGCTAGAGTTGGAACTCCTTTTTGTATTAATGGGCATGGGATTATTAATGCTTCTTCAATTAAAGAAATTGTTCTCAATATTGCTAATGATACAGATGAAGAAGAACAAATATACATATTAGCTCCAATCGCTAGACAGCAAAAAGGAACTTACAAGGATAAATTAGAAAAATTGCAAACTGAAGGATTTATTCGTGTAAAAATTAATGGAGAAATACTTTTATTAAATGAAGAAATTGAGTTAGATAAAAATAAAAAGCATGATATTGATATCGTTGTTGATCGTTTGATTTACAAAAATAACGATGAAATCAGATCGAGAATTTATTCTGCTATCGAAGTGGGTTTAAAATATTCAAGCGGTTTAATTAAAACTTTTTATCCGCAATCTAAAAAAGAAGAAAAGTTGTTTTCAACTAATTATTCTTGTAGTGTTTGTGGTTTCACAATTCCTGAAATGGAACCTAGATTGCTATCATTTAATGCTCCTTTAGGAGCTTGTGGTGATTGTTCTGGACTTGGTGTTAAGTTAGAAGCTGATCCAGAATTAATTATCCCTGATAAAAATATGTCAATAAACCAAGGAGGAATTGTTTATTTCAAAAATCTAGTTGGTTCAGATAATTTAGAATGACAAAAATTAAGAACATTATGTGATTACTATTATATTGACTTAGATTTAGCAATAAAAGATTTAACTCCAAAACAAATTAAAGCTATCCTTTGAGGTTCAGACGAACCAATCGAGTTAAAGTTAATTTCTGCTAATGGTCGTAAGTATGAATCTTATGATTATTTGGAAGGAATTGCCACTCTTTTAAATCGTAGATATTTTGAAACAAGCAGCGAAGAAGCTCGTAAATATTATGCTAAATTCATGGCTTCAAATACTTGCGCAAGTTGTAAAGGGGCAAGATTAAATCCTACAGCTTTGTCAATAAAAATTAACAATGCTTCAATTTTTGATTTTACACAAATGTCAATTGCTGAAGAATTAGATTTTTTACTAAATGTAACATTAACTTCAGCCCAAGAAAAAATTGCAAACTTAGTTTTAAAAGAAATTATTTCACGTGTAAGTTTCTTAAATGAAGTAGGTTTAAATTATTTAAACTTATCTCGTAATGCAACAACATTATCTGGAGGAGAAGCACAAAGAATTAGACTAGCCAAACAAATTGGATCCCAACTTTCGGGAATCTTATATGTTCTAGATGAACCAAGTATTGGTTTACACCAAAGAGATAATGATAAATTAATTGGTACTTTGAAACATTTAAGAGATTTAGGTAACACTTTAATCGTTGTTGAACATGATGAGGATACAATGAAAGAATCGGATTGAATAGTTGATGTTGGCCCTGGAGCTGGTGAACATGGAGGAAAAATTGTTTTTTCAGGAACATACGAACAAATAATTAAAGATAAAAATTCCATTACAGGCCGTTATTTAAGTGGTCTTGAAAAAATTGATGTACCAAAAAAACGTCGTGGTGGTAACGGTAAAAAACTAGAAATAGTTGGCGCTACTGAAAACAACTTAAAAAATATAAATGTAACGGTTCCTTTAGGAAAATTTGTCACAATTACAGGAGTTTCAGGATCTGGAAAATCAACATTACTAGAAGATATTATTTATAAGGGTATTCATAAATCTCTTTCAAAAGAACAAGTAATTGCTGGTAAGTATAAAGAAATTAAGGGTTTGGAAAATATTGACAAAGTTATTTATATTTCCCAAGAACCAATTGGTAAAACCCCACGTTCAAATCCAGCTACTTATACAGGGGTTTTTGATGATATTCGTGATCTTTACGCTGAATCACCAGAAGCAAAAATCAGAGGTTACAAAAAAGGTAGATTTTCATTTAATGTTATTGGTGGAAGATGTGAACATTGTCAAGGTGACGGAATTATTACCATTTCAATGCAATTTATGCCAAGTGTTGAAGTTCTTTGTGAGATTTGTGAAGGGCGCCGTTATAACGATGAAACTTTGCAAGTTAAATTCAAAGGTAAGAATATTTCTGATGTTTTAAATATGACTATTGAAGAAGCTTCTCATTTCTTTGAAAATATTCCACAAATCAAAACTAAACTTGATGCCATTTTAGAAGTTGGACTTGGATATATTAGATTAGGTCAATCAGCGACAACTTTATCTGGAGGAGAAGCACAACGTGTTAAATTATCGACATACTTGTTGAAAAAAGCGACTGGTAAAACATTGTTTTTATTGGATGAACCAACAACCGGATTGCATATTGATGATGTTAAGCGATTAATTATGGTTTTAAATCGTTTGGTTGACTTAGGCAATTCAGTAATCACAATTGAACACAATTTAGATTTTATTAAAGTTTCAGATTACATCATTGATTTGGGTCCCGAAGGAGGATCTGGCGGAGGAAAAGTGGTTGTTGCAGGAACACCTGAACAAATAGCTTTAAACGAAATTTCTTATACAGCCAAATATTTGCGAGAGTATTTAAAATAATGATTAAAGTTTCGCAAGACATAATTCCTGTTAACAAAAGATTTGCTCAAGAATACAATCTCGGAAAGGTTTTAAACATTTTAGGAAATCCTGAAAAATTAGTTCCAACAATTAACATTGTTGGAACTAATGGTAAAGGTTCAACGAGTTTTTACTTGTCAAAAGTTCTACTAAAAAAATATTCAAAAGTAGGATTATTTATTTCACCTGCTTTTTTGCATCACAACGAAAGAATTCAAATTAATAACATACCTATCAGTGACGATGATTTAATGAAATATTTAGAACTTGCTAAAAAATATGTTGATGAATATCATTTAACTTTTTTTGAAATTTGGACACTAATTATGATTTTGTATTTTGCAGATCAAAAAGTAGACATAGCAGTTATTGAAGCTGGTATTGGTGGTGTCAAAGACTCTACGAATTTTATGAGTAACCAAATAGCAACTCTATTAACTTCTGTATCAATCGATCATACTGAAGTACTTGGTGAAACTATTGAAGAAATTTTATTTCAAAAAGTGAACATTGTTAAAAATAATAAACCTTTATTTATTAGCAAAGATAACGAAAAATATTTTTCACAAATAAAAAATATGTTACCAAACAACCAAATAATTATTGGATCAAGTGTTTTTGATCGTGTTAGTTATCAAGAAAATAATAAAGGTTTAGTAAAGGTGTTTTTGACTTTTTTAGAAATTGAAGATGAAACAATATTTAAATTAAATCCACCATTAGGTCGTTTTACAATTTTGAATCAAGACCCGTTTTTAATAATTGATGGGGCACACAATTCAGACGGTATTAAAAACTTAATTAAAACTGTCAAATATTATAATGAAGATTTTATAGTTTTGTTTGCTTCGAGTTTTCATAAAGATTTTCAAACTAATTTAAAAATGCTTAATGAAAATTTTAAAGAAGTTTATATTACAAGTTTTGAGCATCTTAAGGCATGAAACATTGAAGAAATTAATTATCCAAATAAAATTATTAATTGAAAAAACTTTTTACAAAATAACAAAACAAAAAATATTTTAATTTGCGGAAGTTTATACTTTGTTCCTGAAGTATTTGAGTGATATAACTTAAATATGTAGAAAGGAGTATAAGTGTTTTACTGAATAACTAATGGATCAGCCATTTTTGTCATTCTTTTATTATTTATCGGTAGTTTAGCTATTGAAAAATTTAGTTTTAAAAGGTTTACAACAAAGAACATCGCATTAATTGGCCTATTATGTGCCGTTGCTGTAGTTCTAACAAACGTAGTTGGTTATAGTAGAATATTTGGTTTTCAAATTATGATTGGAAATTTCGTAATCTTCTTAACAGGAATGGCCTTTGGGCCACTTGTTGGAGTGGTGATCGGAGTAGTTGCTGATGGTGTCGGTGCTTTGATAAATTTATCAGGGACTTTTCATGCCGGATTTATGCTTGAAAAAGTATTATTTGGTGTGCTTGGTTCGTTTGTCTTTTTTTCAAAGTCGAATAAATGATGAATTTTAAAAGTCATTTTATTTATGTCGCTCGCAATAATTATCGGATTATTTGCTATAAACCCCATTTCATTATGGTCAAGTGGATTTGTTGATGGATATATCTACACAACCTTTATTAAACATTTAATAATGTTTCCAATAGAGTTAGTTGTTTATGGTTTGTTAACAATTTCTTGTTTTAGAGTATTATGAATATTCTTAAAAAAAATGCCCAACCGTGAAAAAAGTGCTTGAGTTGCACGCAATGGTGATATTCGCTTTTTAATGAAAAAGCATGAATCAGAATTAACAAAAATCGAAAATAAAAAAATTAAATAATTTTCGATACACAAAAACCCGTTGATTTACTCTCAACGGGTTTTGTTTTGGTAGAATTAAACAAAGGAGAATAACGATGAAAAAATTATTTCTTAAACACTTAACTGAAAAGTTTCCATTTCAAGTTTTAGCAGGAAAAGATAAAATTGATTCTACTCAAATTTTGGTTTATGGGCTAAATCGTGCTGGATTAGAATTAACCGGTTATTTTGTAGAAACTGGCGATAAATCCAAACGAGCAGTTTTAATGTCTTCAAAAGAATATAAATATATTTCTCAATTTAATGAACAACAAAGAGCTGAAAAATATAAGAAATTAATTAATTCTGGTATTCCAACAATTATTTTTACCCAAAAATTTGAAGACAAATTATTGATTGATGTCGCTAGGGAATTAGATTTTCCGTTGTTATCAATCAATACCCCTTCAACTTCAGAATTTACCCAAAGAATTTTAGATTATTTTGATTTATTTTTTGCACCACAAATAGAAGTGCATGGATCACTTGTTAATATTTATGGGAAAGGAATTTTGATTACTGGGGAATCAGGAATTGGTAAATCTGAAGTAACAATTGATTTAATTAAAAAAAATCATTTATTTGTTGGTGATGATCGCATAATTTTAATAAATAAATCAAATAACATTTACGGGAAATCACATCCCATTCTTAGAAATCTAATTGAAGTTAGAGGAATTGGAATTATGGATATTTCTAAGACTAATGGTAATCAAGTTTTAATCGATGAAACTAAAATTGATTTAATTATTGAATTATTTAAATTTGGTGAAAACGGTGTTGATGATGCCGATCGATTGGGAAGAGAATATTTAACAAAATCAGTTTTAGGAATTGATGTTCCTTATATTAGAATTCCGGTTTCATCGGGAAGAAATATTGCTAATCTTATTGAATCGGCTGTTGCACAATTAAAAATAAAACAATCAACAGATAACGAAGATGTTATTGCTTTAATGAACAAACGCTTAAATGAAGAAGTTTAAAATAATTAATTCATAAAATAAAAAAAGGAGGATCTATGCTGCTTAGTACAATCGGAGAATGAATAGTAGCAAATGGTGATCCTGCTGCTGATAGATCATTTGGTGGTGTTGTTCCGGCATATCCTGTTTTTATGTTTGTAGGAATTATTATTGTTATCTTTTTTTCAATTATTAAAATGAAGATAAAAAAAATTCCTTTGCGCGAATTTGAATTAGCAATTATAACAGTTGTACCAATTGGAGTGATTGGTGGATCAATTTTTGGGAAAATTTTTATACCCGGAATTGAATGGTACACGGTGTTCTTCTTTTGACAACCAGGAATGTCTTTATTTGGGGCATTAATATTAGGGACCGTAGCAGGTTTTGTTATTTTTTATGTTCGCTCCAAAAAAACCTTAATTTCAGTATGAGTTTATGCTGATTGCATCATTCCCAATATTTTAATTGGACAAGCCATCGGAAGATGAGGAAACATGTTCAATCATGAAATTCTAGGTAGTGTTGTTTCTTATGATTCACTTTGATGATTAGTAGATTCAATCAAAAACAAACTTTTTTATTTTCCTAATTTAGCAGGCTTTGAGTTAGAAACTAAAGGTGAATGATGGACAAACATAAGCGAATGAAGCAATTGAAAGGCAACTAGTGGCCCATTTCAAGGATTAAGTCTAGAAAATGTTTTGAATTGAAAAATGGGTAGCGAGTGATTAGTTAATGATCTTGGCGATAAATTGGATCCAAATATTTACAATTATGGGACTATTCAGTTCCGTAACCCTTTATTTTTATATGAATCTTTAATGAATATTGGGCTATGATTAATAATAACTTTTGTAATTAATAATTTAGGTCGATGATTTTCTCCGACTAAACCCTGAGATTTAGAACCTAAAGCCTACCCAGGATGGTACAACAAAAAATACAAAAGTTTAAAAGAACAAGAAATTGTTGGTATTAATACTCAACTTCCAATAAAATATAAAAAGGTTCAAATTAAAACTAAAGCTGGTGAAAATATTGAACTTAAACTAGGATTTTATCAAGCATGAAATAAGGCTTTTTATTGATATCAACCAGATGAACAAAAAATTCATGAATTTGAAATGGCATTAAACGAAAAAGAAATTATGCAAACTCAGCAACTAAGTCGTTTAACGAAGATTAAAAAAGAACATAAGCAAAAGATAGTTAAATCAAAAGCTGATTTTCGTAATAAACTTAGCAGAGCAAAAAATAGTAACGATAAACAACAATTATTAAAATCTAAAAAACAAAATTTCGATTTAATTTATCAAAATCATCAAGAAAAGTTAAATGAAATTTACGCATTAATCGGTAACTGAACAAGAATATTTAAAGGTAATCCAGAATTTTCAAAAGGATTAGAAAAATTAAATAATCCCAACAAATATTTTGTTATTAGATGTGGAGTCACTACAGGATTTTATGTTTTTGGATATATGTTAATTCGTGTTATTCTTGAAACTCAACGTAGACCAGAAGAGTTATTTATTCAAAATAGTTTTGTAGCTGATTTTATTGTGTTGACAATCTTATTGCTTTTAGGAATAGTAATTATCATTTTTGCCCAATTCATAGCACCATATAAATACAGAGAGGTAAATTGACTATATGAAAAATCATATTAATAATATTTGAGATGTTTTAATAATCGGTGGTGGTCCTGCGGGAATGACAGCAGCGATCTATGCTGCTCGTGCTGGTTTGAAAACAGTTATTCTTGAAAAAGAAGCACCCGGGGGTAAAATGATTAAAACTGATTTGATCGAAAACTATCCTGGTTTTATTGAACCAATTTTGGGCCCTGATCTTTCAATAAAATTTTATGAGCAAGCAACAACTTTAGGAACAGAATTTATTTTTGATGAAGCAACTCATGTTAAAAAATTAGAAGATCGCAATTTTGAAATTCACTTAGCATCAGGAAATATTCAAATAGCAAAAGCAGTAATTATAGCAACAGGTACAAAAGAAAATTTATTAGGAATTCCTGGTGAAGAAAAACTATACGGAAAAGGTGTTTCTTATTGTGCTGTTTGTGATGGAGCTTTTCATAAAGGTAAAGCAGTTGCTATCGTTGGTGGCGGTTATTCAGCAATTACTGAAGGAACATATTTAACTAAATTTGTTAAAAAATTATATGTAATCGTACGTAAAAATTATTTTAGAGCAGATAAATGAAATGTTGATCACTTAAAAGAAACCCCTGGTGTTGAATACATTATGGAAACTGTTGTAGACAAAATTAACGGTGATGATAAAGTTGAATCAATTACAATTAGAAATTTAAAAACAGGAGAAATTAAAGATTTAGAAGTTACTGCCATTTTCCCATACATTGGAGCAAAACCAATTACTCAATTTGTTTCTAACTTTGATATCACAGATGAAAATGGTTATATTATTGCTGATCCCAAAATGGAAACAAAAACCCCTGGTTTATTTGTGGCAGGAGATGTTAGGGATGTGCCATTGCGTCAAATCGCGATTGCCGCTGGTGATGGAGCAATGGCTGGACAAATGGTTGTTGAATACTTACAAAATTTAAGATAATTCAAAATAAGTAATTTCTTAGAAAGGAGAAATAAAATGAATATTGATTGAACACAAAATAATAATTTCGTTGGTGTAATGGCTAACGGTGTTAAGGATAACTACGGATTCATTCACGTTTATGCTTTAACAATGACTTTAGGAATGATTGCTGCAGTTTTATTTTCCTTATACAAATTTTGAAAACGTGGAATGCCATTAAATTCATTATTGATGTCTGTTATTTTTATTATTCCGATTAGTTTAATGGGTGCTAGTTTTTTTGGTAAATTAAATGCAGACGGCCCTGGTGTAAATGCGGGAGGAGCTAACTTTTGAGGTTTATTCGCTTTTTGAAATGCCGGAATGGCAATTCATGGAGGAGTTTATGCTGGATTAATAACAGGAGTTATATTCTTTTCGTTTGCTGGGAGAAAAAATAAAATTTCAATGTTTTCATTTATTGATGCCATTGTTCCTAATATTTTATTAGGACAAGCAATTGGGCGTTGAGGAAACTTCTTCAATCATGAAGTAATGGGTGCTCCAATTCATAAATATGGAAGTTTAACTTCTTGAACCACTGGGTCTGAAGGTTTGGTTGATTACAACACAATTGCAGAACATATCGATAAACCTTTAAATTGGTTGCACTTACCAGATTGAATGTTGCAAAACACTATGGCAATTTATAAAGGAAGTGGAGAAAAAATAGGAGGAATTGATTTGAGTTACGGAGATATTGTTCAATTGTCTCCAATCTTCTTTTACGAATCAATGGCTTTAATGGGTGCTTGAATAATAATTACTTTTATAATTCCAAATATCGGTAAGTGAATTGGTAAAAAACCATGAAATAACTCAAAAGAATTTGCTATTTCATGAGATTACACATTTAAACATTTCTTCATGCCCTGAACTAAAGACGAAAGTAAAAACACTTGAACACAAGCTTGAGAAAAAGGTTTTGTTAAAAATGTTGATGCTAAAGCTAAAAAGAAATATCTTGAAGATATCGCAAACATTCAAAAATTACCAACAAACAAATTTGTCAAAAGATGAAAATCAGGTAAAGCTTTAATTAAAGCTAACAATCCAAACGGTTATGTAGTAACAAAATCAGGGATGGAAGGTTTTGCTTATTTCTTCTGTTGAAACATTGTGAGATACTTCTTAGAATTATCAAGACCAGATGACCATTTATTTATCATGTTTGATAAACCATTATCATTGGGATTAATAATGGGTAGTGTGATTTTTGGTTTAATTGGAATGATTATTACTCAAATTGGTGTTCCTGAATTAACGAGAAAAACAGGATACATGTATGAAAAGGATTATTTTAAAATTTCTGATTCATCTCAAACTCATAAAATAATCGATAATCCAAAAGCGTCAAAAAACATCAAAAACGAAATTATTAATAAAAAAGAACAAAAAGCAAAAGAAAAATTAACTAAATTAGAAAAGTAAAAAGAGGTGAGATTATGTCGTTTGCGTTAAAAGTAAAAGAAGAAATAATCTCACACTCTTTTTCAAAGCAACAAAAACAACAACTTTTAGCTGGTTTTATTAAATATAATGCCGATTTAGTCTACACAAACGGTACTGAGAAATTAAAATTAAGTACAGTTTCTAACCGTGTAGCAAGAACAATCTTTTCTTTTTGCAAAGAGTTATTTAATGGACAAATTGAAATTTCTATTGTAAGATCTCAGATTTTGAAAAAAAATCAAACCTTCCAATTAACATTAATTGGAAATGTTGGTAATTTTTTAAATCAACTCCACATATATGTGTCAAAAAGTGGTAAACTAATCTTAGCAAGTGAAGAAGCTCAACATGATTCTGAATTGATGAGAGCTTATATTGCTGGTATTTTTATAGCTGTTGGTTCTGTTAATTCACCAACAACCACAAACTATCATCTAGAAGTTCAATTTAAAGAATTGGATTCAGCAAATTACTTTTTGAAAATTACTAAAAATTTTAGTTTTGATTTTAAAGTTTTAAAGAGAAACTCACAAAGATATGTTTGTTATATAAAAAAGTCAGCAATGGTATCTGATTTCCTTAAGTTAATTGATGCCTCACAAGCGGTTTTGGATTTTGAAAATAAACGCATTTCTAGAGATATGTTTAACAATATCAACAGAATAGCAAATATTGATATCTCTAACCAAACCAAAACATCAGCGGCCGCTGATAAACAACTTGAACAAATTCAAAAAATCAAAAAAAGTAAATCAATGCACTTATTATCCAATAAAGCACAAGCGCTATGTGACTTAAGGATTAAAAATCCTGAATCTAGTTTTTCAGAATTAGAAACGTTGATGAATAAAAATGGTTTTAGAATAACAAAATCTGGAGTTAGCAATTTATTTAAGACAATTGCTAAATTTAGTGAAGAAGTATAACATCGAGGGGGTAAACTATGTCAATGCAAGAAAAATCAGAAATAATTTCAAGGCTTTCAAAAAATATGAAAGAATATAGATCAAAACAAAAAATAACTCAAGAAGAATTATCTTTCAGAAGCGGTTTACACCGTAATTATATTTCTGATACCGAAAGAGGTACTAGAAATATTTCTTTAGAAGCGTTAGAAAAAATTGCTAAAGGTTTAGAAGTTGAAGTTGAAGATTTATTTAAAAGACAATAATGTTTAAAAAGAACCTTGTGGTTCTTTTTATTTGATAAAATAAATAATAAGTTATACAAAATGGAGGGATTTTATGACAATAAATTTATTAGCAGCAGCAACAAATAACGGTTTAATTTTAGCTTTTGAAATTATCGCTTTTGTAGTTTCAATTGCCATGATTGCTGTTGGTTTAATTCAAAACAAAAAATCCCAAACTGGTCTTAGTGCCTTAAATGGTGGTAATGAAGAATTGTTTTCTAACTCTAAGGAAAGAGGAATTGAAAGAATTTTATCAATTTGCATGTTAAGTTTTGGAGCAGTCTTATTTATTGCGACAATAATAATTTGTATTTTAACTAACACTATTCTCTAATAGTGTTTTTGTTTTAAACAATGGTTAGAGCTGAGGGAGCAAAATTATGAAAAATGAAATTATCAAATATTTACAAAACAATAAAAATCAATTGACAATGAAAATCATTCAAGATAAATTTGGTTGATCTAAAGAAACTGAAAAAATTATCAATCAATTAATTGTTGATCAAATTATTGCAATTAATAAAAATCAAATAAATATTTTTTTGTTAGATAATATGAATTTTCACATTGGAAGAATTAAAACAAATCCAAAAGGTTTTGGATTTGTTAATGATTTTAAAGATCTTGAAAAAGATGATTACTTCGTTCCTCCAGTGGCTCTAAATGGTTCAATATATGGAGATACTATAATTTACACAATCGAAAAAGAAAAAGATGAACGTTTGCACGCTACTGTAATTGATATTGTTAAACGCGAAAAAGAGTTTGTTGTTGGAGAAATTGTCCAGAGTAAAGATGGCCGTTTTTTAGATTTTATTCCTACTGATTTAGCATTTAGTAATGCAAGAGTTGTTATGGTTAATAAAACCGATTTTGAACTCAAGCCTAATTTATTATTTAAAGCTAAAATTTTAGAGGCAAAAGATCGTAAATTGTTTGTTCGTTTAAAAAAATATGTTGGTGATGCAACTAAAGCAGCTGATCGAATTCTTTCAATCGCTGAAGAATTTAATATTAAAACTGAATTTTCTAAAAGAACAATTGAAAACGCTAACGAAGTTAATATTCCGGTTCTAAATCAGGAAAGCGAAATTAAACGTCGATCTAAAAATTCATTAATAAACTTACACTTGGTAACTATTGATGGGGCCGATTCTAAAGATTTAGATGATTCAATTTATGTAGAAAGAACAAATAAAGGTTATAAATTAATTGTGGCAATTGCCGATGTTTCATATTATGTAAAATCTAAAAGCCCTTTAGATAATGAAGCCTTAATGAGAGGTAACTCAACTTATCTTGCTAATAAAGTTATTCCTATGCTGCCTAAAATTTTAAGTAATGATTTATGTTCGTTAAATCCTAACACTGAAAAATTTGCAATGGCTTGTGAAATGATTTTTGATAATCAAGGAAAAATGTTAAGTAAAAAAGTTTACGAAACAATTATGATTTCAAAAGCAAGATTAACTTATGATGAAGTTAATAATTATTTTCATAAAAAAGAATGATCTAAAGACCCGCTAATAGCTAAAATGTTGAATATTGCCTTAGAGTTAAACAACTTAATTGATGTCATTCACAATCAAAGAGGAACAATAAATATTGAGACTCGTGAACCAAAGGTTATTATGGATCAAGATTCTAATGTTTTAGAAATTAATGCTAGAACTACAGATATTTCAGAAAAATTAATCGAAAATTTTATGGTTAGTGCAAATGAAGCTGTAGCTGAATTGATTTTTGAAAAAGAATTGCCATTTATTTATAGAAATCATGGTCGTCCATTGGAAGAAGATTTAATAGCTTGGTATGGAACAATCAAATCATTTGGAATTGATCCCAAATTAACTGACAAAGAAATGCTAGAACCTAAAAATTTAAATAAAACTTTAATGCAAATTAATAAACAAATTTTAGATCCTGTAGAAAAAGAATTATTAAATATTTCTTTATTAAGACATATGGACAAAGCTAAATACGGTTTAGTCAATATTGGTCATTTTGGTTTAGGTTCGGAATGTTATACACACTTTACTTCACCAATTAGACGTTATTCAGACTTAATGGTTCACCGTTATTTAAAAGAATACCTTCTAGAAAATAAAACAGACGAATTAACTTTAGAAAAAAATCATAAATTTATTGAAACTGCTTCTCCGATTATTAATGATACAGAAGTTCAAAGCGTTGATTGCGAACGCGAAGTTGTTAAAGTTTGTATGGTTGAGTTTTTAAAAGATAAAATTGGTAATGTTTATGAGGGGATGATTTCTGTTGCTTTAAAATTTGGATTTTTTGTACAACTAGAAAATATGGTTGAAGGTTTAGTTCATATCTCCACATTGGGTGATGGTTTGACTTATGATGAAAAAAATTACACTTTAATTAGACCCGATAATACATTTTATAGAATGGGTCAAAAGGTTAAAATTAAAGTTGTTAATGCTGATATTAAAACTAGAAAAATTGATTTTGAATTAGTTAAATAAACCAAAAGGAGAGTGTTGATTATGGGAGAGTTTATCATTGCTCAAAATAAGAAAGCATTTTTTAATTATGAAATTTTAGAAAAGATTGAAGCAGGAATTGTTTTGTCGGGACCTGAAATAAAATCAATTAGAGAAAAAGAAGTTTCAATAATAGAATCTTTTATTTTAATTAGAAAAGGTGAAGCTTTTATCTTGAATATGAATATTAAAAAATATGAGTATGCTAATAATATTCAAAATTTAGAGCCAACAAGAACAAGAAAACTTTTATTGCATAAAAAAGAAATTAAAAATCTTTTAAAGAGAATTAAATTGGAAAGACTTACAATTGTGCCTTTAAAACTTTATTTAAAAGACAACTATGCTAAATTAGAAATTGGTTTAGCAAAAGGTAAAAAAATTTATGATAAAAGAGAAATGATTAAGAAAAGAGATTTAGAAAGAAAAATTTCAAAAAATAAATATTAAGGAGTTTTATGAGTTGATGATTAACCACCATAATAATTTTAGGGCTATTAATCGGTCTAGGTTTAGGTGTATGAGGATTTATGAATGGTTTTGATTTACGTAAAAAAGATTACAAAAAAATTCGTCAAGAAAAGATAAAAAACAACAACCAAACAGTTGTAGAAATCCAAAAACAAGATTTTATTTTATTTGATCAAATCAAATCCTTGCCTAAGAAAAAATTTAATGGGATTTATTCTTTGTATGTTGGACCAGAAATCAACGAAAATGATTTTTTTATTCCAGTTTATTTAGTTAAGAGCTTTAATGTAATTGAAGATATTGTCAATGATTCCCAAAACTTAATTGATAACAAAAGAGATTCTGTCTATGCAGAAATTATTGAATACCTTGAACATCAAAATAAAAATTTTGATGATCTGCGCTGGTCATTACTAGAAGCAAATATTGATTCAAGTGAAATTAATGATAGATTTGATTTTTGATTGAAAAATTCAAAAGCTAAAGAACGCGGATTTAATAAATAAAAAAATGTAGTTTTTTTAGAGTGAACCCCAAAAAGTAAGTATTAATAAAAAATTTACTTTTATCTTACATTACGAGATTTAAGTCTCGTAATTTTTTATTGTTATATCATTTGTTTCATTTTATTACACTCAATTTGTATTCGTTTTCAGATAAATAATTATTGTTATGAATTGTCCCTTTTTTCAAAAGTGCATGAAAACTTTCAATCATTACATTATCTGCGCAAGTATATGCAGCACCAATTGATATAATAAGATTGTCTGCATCACATCGATTTTTTCAAGCGTTTGATGTGTACAGAGATCCGTGATCTGAATGGATAATAATTCCATTCAGATCTTTTTATCTTTTTAATTTGTTTAATAGCTCCGTTTAAATTATCTAAAACCAATTTAAGATCATTAATTTTAGAAATTTCAGCATGCACAATTTCTTTTGTATGCCCATCAATTATTGTAGATTGATAAAATCTTTTAGTTCCTCATATGTGGTAAGTAACATCAGTGTATAAAACTGAAAATCTAGTTTGAACTTGATTAAATTTTCTTTGAATTAAATCCGGATAAGCATCAATATAACTTTCCATCACTTTATGAATTAAAGTTTTTTTAATCATTTTTTGAACATATTGAGCACGAATACCGTAAGTATTCATTATTCTAAGAATCTTTTTGTGGTTAATTATTATTCCTTTTTGCCTAAGTTCTTTATCTATTTCCTGATAACCAAACTGTTTTAAATTTTCATTAAAAACTTTTTTAATTTCTTGTAAAGCAAATTTATCTTTTTCTTGTAAATTAACGTGTTTATATTTATCTCAATATGATTTTTTCAACTCTAAAATCTTTATCATCAAGATTAAACTATAGTTTTTAAGATTTTCTTTAATAAACATTATTTTAAACCTTCTTGGTTTGCCAAGAATTCCATGAACTTTTTTAGAATTTCGTACCTCTCTTTATAATTTTTTTCAGTATTTTTTTGTCTACCTTTTTTATTTTTGATAGCAATTTGATGATTTTTGTATTTATATCTTCATGTTCCGATAGTGTTATTTGTTATCCCATATTTTTCTGCTGTTATTTTATTTCCGTATTTTCTGCTAGACTCCAAAACTTCGTTAATAAAACTATCTGTGTATTTGTTAAATTTTTGCCCTTTACTAACCATAATAAAAGAACCCCTTTCTTTAAAGTATTATACAAATTTTTTATTTGTACTTACTTTTCGGGGTTCACTCTATTTAAACCACATTTTTTTATTTGCCTAATTTTTATTTATATTTATCGCATGAATATTTTTAAATAAATTATAATAATAAAGTTAGGGGGGTTTTGTCGTGTTTTTATCTAGCTTGAATGTCAATCAAAATATTGGATTAATTATAATGATTATTGGAATCATTCTTTGTGCAATTTTTACATTTTTACATTTTTATTTTAAGAATAAAACGAGTAGATCAAAATTCGGAACAACGAATAGAGAATCTCAATCAGTTTGAGAATTCACTAAGAAAAACTTTTTTGTTTTCGTTGCTTTGTTTTCGGTTGTTTTTATAATTTCTGGAATAGCCATGATGATCACTGGTTAGGTGCGACAGAATTTCTATAACAAAAATTTGTAAATTTTTGAAAGGAGAACTTATGGCTCACTTATCCGTAAGAAAAGATAGTGAAAGTAGTTTAGCATCTACAGAGCATAAAGACCACAAACCTGGAAAAGTTAAACATTTTTTCAAAGGTATTATGCCAACACTATCGAAATTAAGTAAAGCTTTTTTATTGCCAATCGCTTTACTACCAATCGCCGGAGTATTCTTGGGTGTGGGAGCAGCAATCGCAAATGCTGCTGATTCACAAACAGCTTTATGATATTTTGGTACAGTTTTAAATAAAATGGGGGATGTATGCTTTGGTAACCTTCCTATTCTATTCACCATGTCAGTTGCTATGGCATATACAAAAGACGCTGGAGTTGCAGCATTAACTGCAGTTGTTGGTTTCTTGGTTATGAATGGAATGCAAGCAGCATTATTGGGTGTAGGAACACCCGATCAATATGGTAACCCAACATGAACTTTATTGTTTCACAAAGATATTCCAAATGGTTTAATAACTTCAAATATTGGGGTTAATTCACTAAACACAGGAGTTTTTGCCGGAATCTTTGTTGGTGCTATTGCTGCTGGGGTTTACAATAAATTCCATAAAACACAATTACCCCAAGCAATTTCTTTTTTCAGTGGAACAAAATTAGTTCCAATTATAACTTTCTTTGCGGTTATTCCGTTATCATTTATTTTTATGATTTTATGACCATGAATTGGTAAAGGTTTAGCAACATTTGGAACTGAATCTGGAAAATTACCAATGGGATTGGATTCTTTTGTATTCGAAATTGCAGAACGTTCATTAGTTCCTTTTGGGTTACATCATGTATTTTACGCTCCATTGTGATGAACTAATGCCGGTGGTTCAATTTCTCAAACATTTAACAATGCAAATGATGTTTGATCAGCTGATCTTAATGCGATGTTTAATGGAATTAAGGGTACTCAATGACTTACTAATTGAATAGGATCTCATTCTGAATGAGCATCAACATATTCAGTTACACTAGATCAAACAGGATGAAATAATTTATACCAATCAATATCAAATAATCCAAGTAAAGATGTTCAAGACCTTTGAGCAGCAATGGGTGATCAAACAATGATGGCTAAAACATTAGCTAATTTAAAAGTTATTAACTTTACTGATTTACAGGATTTGGGATTAAACTTAGGTCGTTTCCAATCTGGTAAATTTGGATTTATGTTATTAGGATTGCCAATGGCAGCATTAGCAATGTGATTAACAGTTCCAAAACAAAATCGTAAACAAGTAATGGGAATTTATATTTCAGCTGCGTTCACTTGTTTCTTAACAGGTATCACAGAACCAATTGAATATACTTTCTTATTCTTAGCACCATGATTATTCTATGGTGTACATATGCCTTTAGCTGCTGTTTCATTCTTGTTAGCGGGAATGTTACATACTCACGTTTCGATGACAGTTTCTGGAGGATTTATTGATTACATCGTATTTGGTGTTATTCCTTACTTCTCAGGAGCAGTTTCAGGATCAGATGGATGATTATCAATGTTCGGAGTTCTATTTGTATCAGTTGGAATGGGACCAATATACTTCTTTGCATTTTACTTTGCAGTAAAATACGGAAAAGTTATGGTTCCAGGACGTGATACCTCAACAGATGGAGCAGACGCAAAATTATTTACAAAAGACGATTACAAAGCTCAACATGGTCAAAACCGTGATGGTTCACCTCTGGAATCTAATTCATACACATCTTCAAAAAGCGCTGTTGAAACAGCAAGATATGATAAAGCAGCAAAAATTATTCACTTCTTAGGTGGACAAACAAATGTTGTTGATGTTGATGCTTGTGCATCAAGGTTACGTGTAACAGTTAAAGATTCTTCGATTGTAAATAAAGATGGAATTATGTCACTTGGTGGTTCTACAGGAGCACTAATTAGAGGAACAAGCGTTCAAGTTATCTATGGTGGAGAACAAGAAGCAATTAAACCTCGTATGATTGAAATTTTATCAATTCAAAGAAAACAAGCAAAAATGGGTGTTTCTGCAGTTTCAAACTCAAATACACCAATTGCATCAACTACACCTAGTTTAAAAGTTATGTTAGTTGATGAAAACATGATGGTTGATTGTCCAAAATGTGGAGAAAAATTCCAAGTTGAATTAATCAATGATCATATGAAACAAAAATCAGTCACTAAAAAACCAACCGCTAAAAAGATTGTTGCTAAAAAAGAAACAACAAAACCAGTTGTTAAAAAAGCCGTTGCAAAACCAGTTGCTAAAAAAGAAACAACAAAACCAGTTGCTAAAAAAACTGCTGCAAAACCAGTAGATGCACACAAAGAATCTGCAGATTTTCTAAAAAACGTAGAAGCTAAATATAAAAAAGAATTAGCTGCTAAAAAACCAGTTAAATCAGCAGACAAAAATATGTCATCTGCACAACGTGCTAAAGTAGATGGATCTGATTCAATTACTGAAGCTCGCTCTGAATTACAAAAACACGCAAATCAATTACGTAAAGTGGCTAAAGATCGTAAGATTAAAGTTAAAAATGTAAACTTACGTGATATGACTAAAAAAGAATTAATTACTTATATGCAAACAATTGCAAACACTATTAATTCTGCAAAATAGTTATTTAAAATCAATCTAGAAATAGATTGATTTTTTTATGTTAAAAAAGATTTATAATAAATATATGGGGGTGTCCTGGTTTCGACAGGATACGTTCAATTCGTAACTGCAGTGGTTTTGCAAACCTTAATGCCAGGTCTAATTAAACGCAGACAAAAAAGAAGAAAACTTTGAAATGCCAGCATTTATGTTCAATAAAGAATTTGCTGGAGCTGCAGCTTTTGCTGCTTAATTAACTTAAGTTAATTGCATTCAACTATCGTTAGTATTACAAGCTTTACTAATTGATTGACTATACCAAGTTTGTTAGGTAATTATTATCGTGATTTATAATTATTGAATCTCTATTACGAACGGTAGATAAACCTTTAGTTAAATTTAGTTTATTTATCGAGTTAGAAAATTAACTAAACTTGTAGACGTTGCGAAAAGATATATCTTGGACGCGAGTTCGATTCTCGCCATCTCCACCATTTATTTAAACTTTCTAAAACCTCGTATTTTACGAGGTTTTTTGTATCTTGGATATTTTTTGTTTGCAATACCTTTCTAAAATATGTATATTAATAGAGTTATAAAAAATGACAACATTTTTAAATACAAGAGGTATAAATATTTATGAAAAAAATTAAGTATTGAATATTGTCTTTAGACTTTATTAGTATTATTTTTGGTTTAGGAGGAATAATTTGCGGGATTTTAAGTGTTCTTGCTTTAAACTCATTCTGATCTCCAGACAAACATATTAGAGAGTCTGACTCATTTATGTTTTCGATTGCTACAGTAAGTTTAGACGTAGTTAGTGTTATTGCAGCTCTAGCTGCATTCTTAATCGGAAGAGCTGTCTACATCAAAGAGAAAAAGGCGGGTCATGTTTTAGATCCACGAATTGAAAAGTTAGAACAAAAAACTATTGTTGCCGATTTAATTAGTTTTATTTTAGGTTTAATCGGATTAATTTTTGGAATCATGAGTATTGTGTGACTATTGCCAACATTCTTAAATGAAAAACTATCTTATGATATAACAATTGCTTCGGTTGTCTTCGACTTTTTAAGTTCGCTATCAGTTGGAGTTGCAATTTATTTCTTTGTTAATATTAAAAAAATTAACGTTGCAGAGCATTAGTTTGGACTAATGCTTTTTTATTGCTTGCTTAATATAAATATTAATCTCGTAATCTTTATTAAGAAGTTTGATAAAATATATTTATTAAATTATAGAGGTATAAAATGGTCGATTTAAACGAACTCAAAATAAAATTAATAACTTTAGCAGAAACAAATGATTTAAAAGGAACACGAAAAATGGTTGAAGAAAACCAACCAATTGATTTTGCCGAAATTTTAAGTGAATTAGAACCAAAAATGATAGTACGCATTTTTAGAATGTTAGATTCAGAAGAAGCTGCCGAAATTTTTACATATTTAAAACCTGAATTTCAAGAAATTATTATTTCAGCATTTTCAAGTGGAGAAATTAAAGAAATAGTTGATGAGCTTTACAGTGACGACTTGATTGATGTCATTGATGAAATGCCTGCTGAAATTGTTAAAAAGATTTTAAAATCAACCACCCCAGAACAAAGAGCTGAATTAAATAGTATTTTAAAATATGAAGAAGAAACAGCTGGTGGTATCATGACTGTCAACTTTATCGAAATAAAACAAACTTGAACAGTTGAAGAAGCAATTGAAAACATTCGTAAAGTCCATGAAGATTTTGAAACAGTTGATGTTTTATATGTTGTTGATGATTTTGGTGTTGTTAAAGGATGATTAGAATTTAAAGAGTTAGTTTTTAATAGTTCAAAGGCAAAAATTGATAAAATAATGAATCCAAACGTTGTTACTGTAAGTATTGACACCGATCAAGAAAAAGTTGGTCAGATAATCAAAAGATATGATTTAAATACAATCCCAGTTATTGATAAAAAAAATAAAATGGTAGGCATTATTACTGTTGATGATGTTCTTGATGTAATTGAAAAAGAAACAACCGAAGATATTGCTAAATTTGCGGGAATTCAAAAAATTGAAGATGAATATTTTGAAACAGGAATATTTAAAATGATTCGTTCAAGATCGATTTGATTATTAGCAATGTTATTATTAGGGACTATAGGTCAAATTTTAATAATTATTTTCTTTAATATTTATGGAATTAATGAATCAACAATGGACCCTAAAGCCTTTTATGGAATCATGATGTTATCACCGCTTGTGATTGTGTTGGCTGCGATTATTGGAATTAGTGGCAATCAATCAGCGACGATGATGGTGAGATCACTAGCGCTTCACGAAATTAAAAGAGAAGATATTGGTAAAATTTTGCTAAAAGAATTTTTGGTTTCATTATTAATAGCTTTAATCTTAGTTCTTATTAATATTCTTCGTTTAATAATTGTTTATTCAATTCAATTCGAAGGATTAAATCATTCATCGATTTGATCAGCAATTGGTTCAAGTTCAGTTGCTATCATTTTAACAATTATTTTTGCAAATTTAATTGGATGTTTATTGCCGATTGCTGCAAAAAAAATTAAATTAGATCCTGCTATAGTTGCCTCACCATTAGTTACAACAGTTCTGGATATTTTAACCATTGGTGTCTTTTTCGGAATCGGATTAGCACTATACTAGAAAGAAAATTATGCGATTACGAAACAAACCTTGAACCGAAAAGTTTTTAGAAATTAATAAAGATAAATTAATTAATTGAACTGAAGAAAATAAAATAAGTAGTCAAGCATTTTTTAATAATAACAAACCAATACATTTAGAAATTGGTTGTGGTAAAGGTAATTTTATCTCGACTTTAGCAATCAATAATTCTAATATTAACTTTATTGGCATGGAAAAAGAGAGAACTGTTGTGGGTGTTGCATTAAAGAAAGCAATCAATATTTTTCAAGAAGCAAATTTAACAATGACAAATTTAAAATTTCTTAATAAGTTTGCAGAAAAATTAACAGATATGTTTGAACCAAAATCTATTGATCAAATATATTTAAATTTTTCTGATCCTTGACCAAAATCTAAACACGCTAAAAAAAGATTAACTAATGTAACTTTTTTAGATCTTTACAAAGTTATTTTAAAACCCGGTGGTGAAATTCATATGAAAACCGATAATGATGGTTTGTTTATTTCAACATTAGAACAACTAGAATTAAGACCTGAATGAATAATTATGCAAAAAACAACTGATTTATACGATAACCCCGAAATGTTAGAAGGTAATATTCCAACTGAGTATGAAACAAGATTTAATAACATGGGAAAAAATATTAATAAAGTTATTTTTAAGCAAAATAGTTAAGTAAATAATCTTATAATCTATGTGTATGGATAAAAAAGAAATATTCGATGAATTATTAAACTTAGCTAAACAGTCTTACTCGCCTTATTCACATTTTCGAGTAAGTTGTATTTTATTTTTAAAAAATCATCAAAAAATCAAAGGCGTAAATGTTGAAAATGCAGCTTATAGCCCAACTATTTGTGCTGAAAGAACTGCCTTATCTCAATTAATAACTCAAGGTTATAATTGTGATGATATTGAGGTTGTAGCTTTGTATACAGATGCTACTCAATTTGGTTCACCTTGTGGGGTTTGTCGCCAAGTGATGAGTGAGTTATTAAATGAAAATCAAAAAGTTTGAATTTTTAGCAAAAAAGGTTTTGCTAGTGAACATCAAGTTAAAGAATTTCTTCCTTATGCTTTTGGCAAGAATGAACTTTAATAAATAAAAAAATGTTTTAAAAAACATTTTTTTATTTTAAAAATTTAAGAGGAGTAACTATGAAGATATTAGCGATTGAATCAAGTTGTGATGAATTTTCAATTTCTATAATTGAAGAAGATAAAATTTTATGTAATATAATCTCTTCACAAATTAAAGATCATCAAGTTTATGGCGGTGTAGTCCCTGAATTGGCTGCTCGATTGCATTTACAAAACATGCATATTGTTTTACAAAGTGCTTTAAAAGAAACTGAGACAACAATCGAATCTATTGATTATGTGGCTTATACAGAAAAACCGGGTTTAATCGGTTCATTAATAGTTGGTAAAACGGTAGCTGAAGCCATCGCTCTATATATTGATAAACCTTTATTGCCTTTGCATCACATTGAAGGACATATATTTGGAGCTTCAATTAATCACAAGTTTGTTTATCCGGTTTTAGCGTTGGTTGTTAGTGGAGGACACACACAAATTGAATTAGTTCATAGTCCTAATGAATTTGAAATTATTGGCACAACACAAGATGATGCGATCGGAGAGTGTTATGACAAAGTAGCAAGAGTTTTGGGAATGGGATATCCAGGGGGACCATTAATTGACAAATTAGCTCAAACAGGAAACAGTAGCAAATATTTATTGCCGATTGCAAAAAATGATAATTCATTTGACTTTTCTTACTCTGGTTTAAAAACTGCTGCAATTAATCTAATTCATAACGCAGAACAAAAACATGAAAAATTAGAACTTAAAGATTTTTGTGCTACATTTCAATTTGCAGCAACAAGTATTTTAAAAATTAAATTAGAAAAGGCTGTTCAAAAATTTAAACCGCTAACTTTAACAGTTGCGGGTGGTGTTAGTGCTAATAGCTCAATTCGTAAATTAATAATGGAAATTGGAAACACTTATAATTTGAATACAATTATTCCAGATTTAGAATATTGCACGGATAATGCAGCTATGATAGCGAAGTTAGCTAGAGAAAAATTAATTAATCAAAATCATTAAGAAAATGGAAATTTTTTAAAATTTTATTGGTGATTTTTTCCAAACTCTTATGCTTTGTGCTATTCTTATATGTAAGAATAGGGTGAATTTATGAGATCATTTTTAGCTAAATTGGCAACTATAGATGAAAAAACTTTAACAAGCAGAGAACTGCAAATTGTTAGTTATGTTAAGTCTAATTTACAAACAATTGTTGCAAATAATATGAAAATCGAAAAATTAGCTCAAGAAGTAGGCACTGGTTATAGTGCCATTTATGGTTTGTTAAATAAACTTAATATCAAGGGTTATAGAGATTTTTCAATTTCTCTTGCAAATGACGCTGATTCAGCAGAAATTGAAGTAGCCAAAGATGATGAAAATGTTGTTAATAAATATATTTCAATAATTAAACAAAACTATTCATTAATTGAAAAACGTTCACTATTTGAATCCTTAAAATTAATTAAAAATGCTCCAAGAATTTTTGTGACTTATTGAGAAAACGTTTTAAGAGGTCCAGCAATGGAGTTAGAAAATTTCTTTTTTGAACAAAACCTATCAGTTGTTCTTTTAGATTCTGATTGAGACACGATTAATCAAAGAGTTGATCGCATTCAGAAAAATGATTTATTTATTTTTCTAACTAAATATGGAACTTCAAAACACTTAGAAAGAATTATCGAAAAAATTAAGTATCACGGAGGAAAAATTATTTTTGTTTCTGGAAGAATGCCAACTACAATGGTTTCAAGAATGACAGATTCTGTTCACACATTAATTATTGATAGTCCTAACACTGATATCAATACATTAATTTCTAAAACATTACCATTTCACTATTTCAATGATTTATTAATTTATCATTTTTTACACGCTAACAAATAAATATTAAAAACACCAATATAAATTGGTGTTTTTAATAAGTGAATAATAAGTGAAGTTTAAAAAATATAATATGATAAAAGAAAAGAAAGGCTAATTTCTATGAAGAAAAAAAGAAATATTTTTAAAAAAATTAATATCTTTTTTCAACACTTTTACAAGTATATGGAAACACCTTTTTCTTTGGGGAATAACAAATCACATATTTACATGTATCCTGAACTAAGAAAAATGAATAAGATTATGTCAAATTTTTATCGTCATAAAGATTTACAAATAATTGCTTTTGATAATTTAGTTCCATTCAAATTTGAAACAGAAGATGGTGTTGTAATTGACGCTATGGAATACATCACAGATCCTAAATCAGATAAGTGAATTATTTCTTCACATTGATTTGCAGGCAATAAATATTGAGCACTTTATTGAGCTAAACCTTTCATTGTTCTTGGCTATAATATTTTAGTTTATGATTTTCGAAATCATGGTGCAAGCGAAAAAAGTGATGTCACAATGGGACTTAAAGAATCTTATGATTTATTAGGTGCAATGAATTGATTAAAAAATAATAAAAAGTATAAAACTTTAGGTTTAATGGGTGTTAGCATGGGCGCATTTACTACTAATTATGTTTTAGCTAAACACCATGATAAGCTAGCTGATTATAAAGTTAAATTTGCAATCTCTGATGTTACATATGGTTCAATATCTACACTTTTGGCTCACGTAAGAAACACAAGATTTAAGCATTCTTTATGAAAGAAAAGTACAATTAAAGTTGTTAATGCTATCATTAAGTCTCAATCAGAAGTAACAAATTGTGACTGAAGAGATATTGATATTTTTAAATATTACGAAAAAGAAAATGTCCCAGCTAAAGTTCCAACCTTTTTTAGCGCAGGAGCAAATGATAAAGTTGTTCCGTTTGCTGATACATATCGGATTTTTGTTTTGAGATCCCAAAAAAATCATGACGATGAAATTTTGGTTTATGATTGATCGGCACACACATTAGCATTAAAAAGTCATCACAATAAACAAATTTATCATTGATTAAAATTTGAAAATAAAATTATTAAAAATGATATAGCTACAAAAAAAGCTTTAGAGTTTTTTGGTATTAGTGAAGAATTCATGAAGAAAAATCCTGAAGAAAAAAAAGAAATTTATACTTTACATTTTAATAGCAGCGAAAGCAAATAAGAAGTTGAAAGAGGAAAACCATAAATGCTTAAAAATATTAGATTAGTTGTCACAGATTTAGATGGAACAGTTTTAGAACATGGAAAAATAGCGAATCATAACGATTTAGACACACTTTTAAAGTTAGAAAAAAAAGGCATTGCTTTAACAATTGCGACAGGGCAAAATTGATCAAATGCAGTTACTAAAGCTCATATTTTTGAAATTCAAAACGGAGTTGATTATATTATTTGTAATAATGGAGCCTACATTTCAAAAGTTAGTAAATATGAACCTATTTGTGTAATTAAAATTGAAAATAATTTAGTGCAAAAGGTTTATAATAAGTGTACAGAAATGAACATAACTTTTTTTGCTTATTACAAAGAAAACAGACATATGTATTGAAACGGAGTTCCGTTAACATGCGAATCTTTAAATGCTAGAAATTGAACTGATAAATTCATTTTAAATGATATTTCCCAAATTGAAAATTTTGATTATGATAGTGTTTTTCAAATTATGATCTTTGTCCCAGACCAAGAAGTTAATTCTTTTGAACAATGATTTAAAGAAGAAGGTTTAGATCAAGAACTATTGTCAATGTCTAACAACATTGAATCAATGCCAATTTATGAGTTTACAAATATTAAAACCAACAAAGGTGTTGCTGTTAGAAATTTAGCTAAATTATTAAAAATAGATCTTAATGATGTGATTACATTTGGTGATAATTTAAATGACATGGAAATGATTAAAGATATGCCACATTCAGTTGCTGTAGGTAATGCTGTACCAAAAATTAAAGAAGCCGCAACTTATATTACTGATACAAACAAAAACGGTGGTGTAAGTAAATTTATTAATGAACATATTTTAGGAGGTAAATAATTATGAAAGATTTAACAAATATTTTTAAATCTTATCAAAACATGGAAGGCGCAGAAGTAACTTTTATAGCAAGGGTAAGATCCAATAGGCAAGGTAAGGTTGTTTCGTTCATGGTTTTAAATGATGGAACCACTTTTAAAGATGTTCAAGTTGTTTATAAATCTGATATTATTGGTTTTAATGATGCTCAAGAAGCAAGAGTATCATCGATTGTAGAAGTTGTGGGTAAAATAATTAATACTCCTGGTAAACCTCAACCTTTTGAAATCGTTGCAAGTAAAATAATACTTTTAGACCAAGCAATTGAAGAATATCCATTACAAAAAAAGGAACACAGTCCCGAATTTTTACGTGAAATTGCTCACTTACGAGCAAGAACAAAAACTTTAAGTGCTGTTTTTAAAATTAGATCTACTTTAGCTTTTGCAATTCACAAATTCTTTAATGAGCAAGGATTTGTGTATGTTAATACCCCAATAATTACTAGTAATGATGCAGAAGGTGCAGGAGAAGAATTTGTTGTAACGACTTTAGAAGATACTAACTATGAAGAAGATTTTTTTGGTAAAAAAGCTAATTTAACAGTTTCTGGTCAATTACATGCCGAAGCTTTAGCGCAAGCATTTAAAAAAGTTTATACTTTTGGACCTACTTTTAGAGCAGAAGAATCTTACACTTCTAAGCATGCTGCAGAATTTTGAATGATTGAACCAGAAGTTGCTTTTAATTCTTTAACAGACAACATTCTACTGATTGAAAAAATGTTGAAATCAATTGTTGGTTATGTACTTGAAAAATGTTTTGATGAATTACAATTTTTAGATAATAATTTGGAAAAGGGTTTAATTGAAAAAATTCAAGGAATAACAAGTTCTAATTTCAAAACACTTACTTATAGTGAAGCGATTGAAATTTTGAAAAAAGCTGTTGAACAAGGTGTTGCTTTTGAACAAAAAAATATTCATTTTGGTTTAGACTTAGGAACTGAACATGAAAGATATATTTGCGAGGTCGTTAACAAGTGTCCAACATTTGTAACTAATTACCCAAAAGATATTAAAGCTTTTTATATGAAACAAAATGATGACAACAAAACAGTAGCAGCCGTAGATTTATTAGTGCCAGGAATCGGGGAACTTATTGGTGGAAGTGAACGTGAATCTGATTATGACAAATTAGTGAAACGTTGTGAAGAAATAAAAATTCCTGTTGACAAACTTGAATGATACTTAAATTTAAGACAGTATGGATATTATAAATCGGCTGGTTTCGGATTAGGTTTTGAAAGACTAGTAATGTATATTACCGGAATTACTAATATTCGTGATGTTATTTCATATCCAAGAACACCAAAAAATTTATTATTTTAAGAAGAAATGCACTTTAGTGTATTTCTTTTTTTATATACTTTTATGGTGTAAAATTATAAAAGAACTAAGCCCCTAAGGAGAATTAAAATGTTAATTTCGTTTATTATTTTATCGGCAGGACGAGAAGAAAGAATTTTCAAAACTATCAACTCTTTAAAAAGACAATCTAATCTTGATTATGAACTGATTGTTATTAATGATGATCCATATGTTGAGAAAGAATCTTTGGATTTTTTGCGTGACCAATTTGAACAAAACGACAATATGCTTTTAGTTTTTAATAATAAATCTCAAGGTGCTTCAACTAATTGAAATACAGCTTTACAATTAGCCCAAGGCGAATATATTACATTCATTAAAGAAGGTGACATTTTAGAACCTAATTTTGTAGAAACAATTAATAAAAATTTAAAATCTGTACAAACTAAAATTGATATTATTCAATATAAACAAATGTGAAGCGGATTACATGAAGGTGTCACTGAATGCTTTTTAGAAGATAGTAAAATTTACAACTTGGGAGAATCAAAAGAAGTCTTTGCTTACATAAACCAAAATATCTATGGTAAACTTTTTAGATTAAATTATTTAAAAGATTTTAGAATTACTTTTAGAAGTTCTGTACGTTTTGACAGTTTATTTTTGTTTAAAGCATTAGGGCATGCTCGTACTTTTTTACAAATTCCTGAAGTTATTTCATCACACAGAATGGGGATCTTAAAATATTCAGCATTTGATTTGGTTAATCAATGACCGCACATTCTAAATTACTATCGAAGAATCGGGACATATAAGGAATTGCGCGATGAATTAAATTATGCTTATACTCGTGAATTAACTTACGACTTTTTATCACTTGTTTCTAAATTTGAAAACAAGCAATTATATAAAAAAGCTTTAAAATACGTTAATTCTAAAATGGAAAATAAATTGGAACAATTCGCTAAAAGCAATAAGAGCTTTTTAAAATCTTCAGATTATAAGTTTGTTAAATATATTAATGAATTTGAATCTTTTATTGCTAATGAACTTAAACATAATAAATAGAAAGAAGGTAAAGTTTAATGAGCAAAGTAAAAGTTAATAATTCAAATAGTTCTCTGACAACTTTGCCTAGGCTTTCTAAAAACAATCAAATTATTGATAACCCTGAAAAACATTATCGTCTAGCGAGCATTTATAAAGTAATGTTTGCTAGACTTTTTGACTTGTTATTATCCGCAATTCCTGGAATTGTTATTAATATTGTTTTAATGCAAAGAGATGAGTTTATTGGTAATTGGGGAATGTTGATTGGAATTATTATTGCAACATTTTGTTGAGTAATAATTTATTTTGTAGTTATGCCTTGATTTCTAAAGGGGCAAACATTAGGGAAATTACTTTTTAATATCCGTTTAATGAAAAAGGGTGAAAATAAAAAAGTAACTTTATTGGCTTTATTTTTGCGTGAAGCTTATTTTAATGTTGTTCCTTGATTGATTGTCGTTATAGCTCAAATTGTTTCTGTAATTTTGATGTCTAATTTTCAAACTGACGAAGTTTCTAAATCACCCGGTTTAATTCCTGCAATAATTATTGTTAATATTTCTAATCTTATTTATGCATTATGAATGGGTATTGTCGCTTTAACGATTAAAGTTCAAGCAGATCATCAAGCTGGTATAGATATGAAATTAGGATTATATGTGGTAGATAAGCTAGCTATTGAAGATGAAATTAAAATCGTTAGAGAAGATTCTAAAATGAGTAGAAAGCAAAAACATGTTTCTTTAGCTGAACAACCAGGTAATTTTGATCAAGATATGATTAATGATTTATACATCTCTGAAAGTGATGAACCACTTTCTTCAATTTATGTAGAAGAGTCTCAACACTTAGAAAATTTTCAAATCGAACAAGAACGTAAAAAATTTCTTGAGCAAAAAAATAGAAAAGATGAGGACAAGGATGAATAATTTGTTAGAAGGACTAAACGAAAACCAATTAAAAGCAGTTATGACAAATGATCGACCTTTAAGAATTATTGCCGGAGCAGGTTCTGGCAAAACTAAAGTTATTACAACAAAAATTGCTTATTTAATTAATGATTTAAAAATCCCTTCTTGAAAAATTCTTGCTGTAACATTTACAAATAAAGCAGCCAAAGAAATGAAAGATCGTGTTCAAAAAATTTTGAGCAATAATGAGGATAGATTGTTTATTTCAACATTTCACTCTTTTTGTACTCGTGTTTTAAGAGAAGATTTTATAAGTGCGAATTTAGAAAAAAATTTCTTAATTATTGATACTAACGATCAACAACAAATTATCAAAAAAATTATTAAAGAATTAAATTTAAACCAAGATCAAGATAATCGTAAACTTCAACGTTTTATTATTTCTAGAATTAGTTATTGAAAAAACCATTTAATTTCTCCGCAAGAAGCTCGAGATGAAGTGTTTGACCCAAATGAAAGAAATGCAGTAAAAGTTTATAGAGTTTATCAAGAAACACTTTTAACTAACAATCAAGTAGATTTTGATGATTTACAAGTCAAAGTTTATCAAATGTTTAATAATAACCCTGAAGTTTTAGAAAAATGAAGATCAAGGTTTGAATATGTTATGGTCGATGAATTTCAAGATACTAACGAATTACAATTTGATTTAATTAAATTTTTGACAAAAAATAAAAATAATTTAACTGTTGTTGGAGATCCTGATCAAACAATTTATTCCTGAAGAGGTGCTCAAGTAAATATTATTTTAAATTTTGAGAAATCTTATAAAAATGCTTTGACTGTCGTTTTGGATAGAAATTACCGTTCGACCCAACAAATTTTAGATCTTGCTAATAGTTTTATTTCACATAACAAAAATCGCGAAGAAAAAAATATTTATACTGACAATACTAATGGAGAAATTGTTGAAGTCAAAGAAGTTGCAACAAGATATATGGAAGCAAAAAGCGTTGGAGCTGAAATTCAAGAATTAATTAAAAGTAAAAAATATAATTACAATGATATTTTTGTTCTTTATCGAATGAATGCTTGATCACAAGAATTTGAAAAAGTTTTTGCAAATTTAAAAATACCTTTCCAATTAATTGGAGGAATTAAATTTAGAGAACGTAAAGTTATTAAAGATGCGATGGCTTTCTTAAAAGTTATTGCAGTTAAAGATAATTTATCTATGGAAAGAATTTTACATTTAACTCCTAAAGTTGGTGAAGTAACAATTGAAAAAATTATTTCATTAGCAAATGAACATCATTTAAATATTTTAGATTTAATAATAAATGAAGATCAATCTCTAATAAATTCTATAACTAAAAATTTGGATAAACTGCGTACAGTTTTGATTGAAGCACTCAAACTTTATAAACTTAATAGTTCATTAGAAGAGCTATTGAAATTTGTTTTGGTAGAATCAGGTTACGAAAATAAAGTTTTATTGTTAGATGATGATAAGGATGACATAAAAAACATTTATGCATTTTATGATCAATTAAACAAATTTGATTTAGATTTTAATTCAGAAACATTTGGGGAAGAAAATAAATTGTTAGCTTTTTTACAAGAGGAAGCTTTACTTTCTGAAGAAGAAGATGATTTACAACCAAATAAAGTAACTCTTTTAACAATTCATGCAGCAAAAGGTTTAGAAAGTAAAGTCGTTTTTATAGCTGGTTTAAATAGAGATGTTTTTCCAAGTAAATTATCAATGTTTACAATTGCTCAATTAGAAGAAGAGCGAAGAGCTTTATATGTAGCTTTAACCAGAGCAAAAGAAAAACTTTACATTTCTTATGTTAAAGGTGAGTTTTCTTATATTTCTCAAGGCGAACTTGGACCTTCTAAGTTTATCGGTGAATTAAACAAAAATCTTTATAGTTTGGAAACAAATATTTTTGTACACGGTGATGGAGTTATTACCTCTAATAAAACAATTGTTAGTTCTCGATTTGAAAATTTTAATAAAAACGATAGCTCTAAAGATTATCAAAAAGGAGACATGGTTTCGCATATGATTTTTGGGGATGGTGTTGTTGTTAAAATTGTTGATCAACAATTGCAAATAGCTTTTAATAATCCTAAATTCGGAGTTATGTTGATAGCTTCTTCTAATCCCGTGTTAAAGAAAAAATAGAAATAAATAAAACATAAATAAATTAATATTTTTTATTAAAACAGGTTTGTTTGTTATAAAATTATTAAGTATTAACTAAGGAGAAAAAATTATGGCAAAATTTACTGCAGTAATTACTGATAAAGTAGGATTACATGCTAGACCGGCTTCTGTATTAGCAAAGGAAGCTTCTAAATATTCATCAGATATCAAAATATTATCAGATGGTAAAACAGGAAATCTAAAATCAATTATGAACGTAATGGCAATGGCTATTAAAACCGGAACAGAAGTTACAATCGAAGCAACTGGTTCTGATGCTGATGCAGCATTGGCAGGAATCAAAGAAGCAATGATTAACGCTGCTTTAATCCAAGGATAGTTCAAATACATTCTAACAACTTCTCTGGAAGTTGTTTTTTTATCATTATGATAAAATATTATTAAATTAAAAGAGGTGTCGTATGTTTTCAAAAATAATAGGTCTATGTCTAAATGAAGGAGTAGGATCAGGTTTAACTTTTAAGCCTAGAATAATTTCAAAAGTAGAAACAGACATAGATGCAGACAAAGAATTATCACAATATATTAAAGCCATTGACACAATTAAATCTAATATTGCCAATTCTAATGAATACCAAAGTGGTGATCAAGAATCTAAAGACATTTTGATGGTTTTAGAAAATGAAGCTTTAACAGCAGATATTAAAAAATTAATTAAAAGTCAAAAACAAAGTGCTTCGCAAGCAACTAAGTATGTTGCTGATAAATTTTTTAAAGCTTTTAATATTATTGATACTAAAGAATCAAAAAAATTTGCTGATGAAGTTTCTTTTGCTGCGAGTTTAATAATTTCTGAATTAAGTGACCTACAAGCAGGTGTTTCTAGTTCACTAACATCAAATGATTTAGTTCTTTTAATTGAAGACATGAAATTTGAAAATTTAGAGTTAATAAAAAACAAAAAAGTTAATGCTATCATTCTTAAAGAAAACGTTGATAACGAAGATTTATTAAAAGAAATTCATAAAATTAAAAAACCATTTGTTGTTTTGGGCAAAAAATTTATTTATGTGCAGGAAAACACAAATGTTGCTGTTGTTGATGGGTCGGTAGCTTTATAAAAAGTTTTAGACTTTTTTTATATTAAGAGAAAGGAGTAGTATGACAAACATTATTGCAAAAACAAAGTTTCTAATTTCTAAATTACAAATTAAAGAAAATGAACAAAACAAAAATTTTGAGTTTTTATTTAAAGTTTATAATCCTAAAACTGATGGAATCATTTTTTTATTAACTGCTTTAATAATTCCTTTTACATCATTATTAATTTTTAGGTTTGCCGCAGGAATGGGTTATACAGACCCGGGTTCGCAAACAGATAGTTATTTAACAATGGGGCATATGTTAGTAACACTTGTTTCTGCGATTGCTGGTTTAATCATTTTTTTGCAAAGAGATTCTAAACTATTTATAAAATCAGGTTTAATAATTTTTTATTTATTTGAAATTGTTCCTGTGTTATCTGCATTGATTGGCTCGTTTATTTTATCTTTAATATACGGAACTGATGTTAAAGATAGTGCTGTAGCTAACATTATTGGTCTTTGATTTCAAATTATCGGAGAAATTTTTATCATAATTTGAGCTATTCAAAAAACGACAGATTTGAAAGAGCGCATTATTTCAACTTTTAAAAATGATTGAAAGCGTTTGTTATTAATTACAATAATTGGAATTATTACAATTGTTGGTATTTGTATTTTTCTTTGAAATGTATTGTTTACAACTGAAAAATCAAATAATCAAAATCAATTAGAAAGTCTTTTAAAATCTCCTAATTTAGCTATAAGAGTGTCATATACCTTGACATTATTTGTTTTAACGGTTTTGATTGCTCCATTAGCAGAAGAATTAACTTCACGACATGCTTGATATGTTGGAACAGGAAATCGAACAGTTGGTTGGCTCACATCGGCATTATTTTTTGGAATGATACATGTTAGTTCCGGAGATATTCAAAACATTGGTAACTATCTAATTGCTGGTTTGATTTTGTCTTCAATTTTTAATATTTCAAGAGGTAATGTGACTTATAGTTGACTAGTGCATGCCGGTTACAATTTAATAGCATTAATCTTAATTTTAGTTCAATAGGGGAGAACGATATGACAAAATTTGAAATCAACAATAATGATAATAACCAAAGTTTATTTAAGTTTGTGAAAAAGTCTTTTTCAACAACACCACTTTCTGTAATTTACAAATGGTTTAGGAAAGGTGATATTAAAATTAATGGAAAAAGAATTAAAGACCAAAAATTTTTATTAACTACAGGTGATTTAGTTGAAGTTTATGACACCAACAAACCGGTTGTTAGAGATGAATTTAAATATGTTGATTGACAGGGAATGATGGTCGCATATGAAGATGAGAATATCTTTATAATTAATAAAGCACCAGACATAGAAATGCATTCTCCAGTTAATGTCTCATTAGATGATATGGTTAAATCATATTTATATGATCATGAAGAATATAATCCAGAAGTTGAAAATTCTTTTGTTGTTTCTCATGTTCACCGATTAGATAAATTAACTTCAGGACTAGTTATTTATGCAAAAAATAAAGTTAGCTTAGATGTAATGCTGGCTGCTATTCAAAACAAAAACGCAATTGAAAAATATTACATTGCTAAAGTTTCTAAAAAATTTAACAATGATTTTAAAACTAAAGGTTGAATTAAATATGATCAGGAAAAACAAATTTCCATTTTTACTGAAGAAGACAAAAGTGAGCATAAAAATTTTAAATACTGCGAAACAGAATTTAAAATTTTATTAAAACAAGAAGAATTTAATATTGTTGAAGCTAAGTTATTAACAGGAAGAAAACATCAAATCAGAGCGACTCTTGCTTATTATGGTTTTCCAATTATTAATGATTTCCGTTATGGGGGTAAAAAAATTAACAATGAAAAAATGATTTTTTTGTCAGCATATAAACTTATATTTAAAAATTTGCCAGAGCCTTTAGAATATCTCAATGGTGAGAAAATAATTTTAGATTTAAATATTGAAAATTAAAATATAAAAAAGGAGGTACCTATGAAAGTTTCTGCGCGTCAAGGTGTAATTACAGCTTTAGTGGGAGTAATGATTTCCATATTTGGTGCGATTATTCAATTTTTAATGATTTATTGAATATTAAATGCTTATGGTACTGAGTTTAACGGGTTTGTCAGAATTGCAACAGCTCTTTCAATTTTAGGTGGTTCCACTGAAGGTGCATTAGGAATTACAACAGTAGTTATGCTAATGAAACCGATGGCTAACAATGATTGAATTGAAGCTAATGAAATTTTTTCAACAGCTAAAAAGAAATATAAAAAAGGAATGGTCACAGGGACTTTGTTGGTTTCTTTAGTTGCTTTAGTTTACCCTTTAGAATTAGCGTTAGCTCCAGTTATTCTAAATGGGGATCCTCTTAAATGAGGAATCCAAATCAGTAATGCCGCAAATGAAGGTGTTAATTTAGTTCCGATTTGACAATTAATTGGACTAATTTTTATTTTGGGATCTAAACAAATTCTTACAGCTGGTTTCTTTGGTATTTATGAAAATGTTTTAATGGCAGATCAAAAAAATATGGTTAGAAAAGTAGCGGTTTTACTAGCTGATACGATTGTTTATGGGACGCTGTTTTATTTGATGAATTTATCGATTGATAATGTCAATTACATGGCGCCCATTGTTCCATTTTTAATTTTGTTAATTTATGCTCCAATTCGTGGTTTTGCGATGAAAATTTACGTCAAAAGGTATTATCCTTTGTTGAAATTTTACCCCGATTTTAATTCGTACACTTTGTTGCGATCAACTACAAAAATGTGAAGAGCTAATTTGGGTAAAAGTGTTTTAATGAATATTGATTTAATTGTTTTATTTGTGGTTTTGGGAACATCTGGTTTGCGTACTACATCGATGCTTTCTTTATATTTAATTATTGGAGTTAATTTACGATTGATTCTTACTAATTTAATTGTTTCTTTTAGAGAGTATTTTATTGGAATAATTGCTAAAGATGGTAGATTATCTTGAGAATCATATTCAAAATATGAATTGTACACTTTTGTAATTGCTGCTTTTTCATTTATTATAATGAGCATCGTGGCTCCATATATTGTTACAGGACTTTATGGAGATGTTGTTGCCAATGACTTATCCAATTTACAAACAAACATATTAAATGCCCGTGATAGTAGTAAAGATTTATCAATTTCATTGTTTGAATTAAATGCACAAAAGGAAGCTTTCAAATTTATTTTTTCTGATCCTACTTTTTCTTCTCTATATGGAGCTGGAACTGCTTTCATTTTGTTGTTTGAAGGTCAATTAACATTAATTCAAGCCAAAAGAAGATTTGGAGATGTTGCTAGAACAATTAATTGAAGCGCTATAATTTATGTTTTGCTACAAGTTATTTCAACATTAACAGTTGTTCTAATAAAAGAAAATAATACTCATTATATTAAAAATGTAATTTTAGTTTTCTACATCCTTAAGTTAAGCTGCATGACATTTATTTATATATATATGTGACAGTACACTTGAAAAAGAGTTACATATAACTCAACTTTCAAATATTCTTTTACTAATATAATGTCATTAACTTTACCAATTGGGGTGGCAGTTATTGTTAATATGCTGCTTATTGTTCCTAAATTTCCGCTAAATGTAATGATAAGTGGAGAAACAATTCAGATAACGCTAGTTACAATTCCTTTATTGTTAGGGATGCTTACAACAGTTTCATTTTTAGGAATTGGAGCAACTTTGATTTTGCCGATTATTTTAAGACCTTCAGTAGGTTTGTCAATTTTGATTTTGCTTCCAATAATAAAACAATTAGTTAATAAAAGTAAAGAAAAGTCTAAATTGAAAAGATTGCAAACCGAAAATCTTAACATTAAACAGATTGTCGGTGATCAAAAAGAAACAATGTTAAAAGCGATTAATGGATTTGATGAAATTAATGATTCAGTAATTGATGAAAAGGAGTTTTTTAAAAAGTATCAATCAACAGAAAAACCGAAAATTTTTAAAGTTAAAGGTGTAAAAAAAATTGATTAAGATACCAAAAATGAAAGATAATAAGTAACTAATTAAAAGTTCATAGCACCAGTTTAAACTGGTGCTTTTAATTTGGTCAAGTAATGGTCAACAAAAATTATAACTAATTTAAAATTCCAAAAAATGGTTTTTTTATATGTCATTTCTTTCAAAGCAGTTATAATAGTAATTAGGAATATTTTCCAATTTGAAAAATTAAAAGGGAAATTATTCTAAAAGGAAATAAAGGTTTTATCTATGTTCAAAACATTTAAAAAAGCAGAAGCAACTTCTCAGAACTTAGACAATCTTCTAACAAAAGAAGACGCTAAAAAGAGAATGTTTAAATGACTAACTATGCTTGGTATTGCTCTAGCAGCAACAATTGGCGCAATGTTAATACAATTTTTAGTTATTATGCCTAAAAAAGGCGAACACTTAGATTTAGACACAAAAGATGGTGTGTTTTCACTAGCTATGGCTATTATATTGTTTATTGCCGGAACTGCCGTTAGTGTTATATTTATCGTTACTTCTTCAAAGGTTAAATACAATGATGAAGGAATTAACACAAAATGAGCAATTGCTGCTGGTGTAACCGCAGGATTCACTGACACTATCTCGGTTGGTTCTTTTGGAGTTGCAACTGCTATATTGAAAAAAAGTAAAACAATTAAAGATGACACAAAATTACCAGGAACTTTGAATGTTGCTTTCGTACTAAGTGGAACTCTAGAAGCTTCTTTATTTATTGGAACAATTAAAGTTGATATGCTAACAATTTTATTATTGCTAGTAGCAATTCTTATTGGGACTTTTGTTGGTTCATGATTTGTTACCAAAATCAACAAAGCACTTGTTGTAAAAGGTTTTATGGGTATAGCACTATTTATAGTTGGAATCTTGATGATTCTTGCTCACCCACAAGTTAATGTGTTTGGTGATTTAGGAGCAACATCAGGATTGACAGGTTGGAGATTAGGATTAGGAATTGTTGGATTTCTTTTATTAGGAATGATTCAGTCATTTGGAATTGGATTATTTGCACCAGCTATTGCTGTTCTATCATTTTTAGGAATGAAACAAGAAGCAATCTTACCAATTATGTCATGTGGATCAGCTTTAAGCATGATGCCTGCAGCTTTCAACTTTGTAAGAACCAAAAAATATAATCAATTAACAGGAAGTTTAATGCATATTTGATCTGTTTTAGGATTATTGGCTGCATTCTTGATAGTTTTTGCAGGACTTAAATCAATTCCTGGAATGGGTGATTTCGCTCCAAATACTACAACTCCATATTTTGAAGTTGTATTAAAATGAATTGCAATTCCTGTAATTTTCTATGTATCAATTACATTATTGTGAGAATTCTATCAAGCATTAAAAGCTGAAAAAACCAAAAAATAAAGAAAGGAATATAAAATGAAACTATACGAGAGATTAGTAAATGAATTGAAATCGGCTAAAGAAAGAAAAGTTTACAACGACATTAAATTGTTAGAAAGCAAGCAAAGCGATAAGATTAAAATCAATGGCAAAGATTTTCTAAATATGTGTTCAAACAATTATTTAGGATATGCCGGTGACAAAATTGTCGGCGATGCTGCAAAGAAATCAATTGATAAATATGGTTTTGGTCCAGGAGCTGTTAGAACTATTTCAGGAAGTTTTACAATTCACGACGAATTTGAAAAAGCACTTGCTAAATTCAAAGGTTTTGAAGCAACATTACTTGTTCAAAGTGGATTTCAAGCAAACACAGGATTAATTCCAACAATTACAACAGCTGCTGATTTAATTATTTCTGATGAATTAAATCATGCATCAATTATTGATGGTGTACGTTTGTCAAAGGCTCAACGTGCTGTTTTTAAACACATGGATACCGTTGATCTTGAAAGAGTTTTAAAAGAAAACAAAGACAAAATTCAAGGAAACATTTTTATTGTTACTGATGGTGTTTTCTCAATGGATGGAGATATTGCTCCACTTGATAAAATTAATAAATTAGCAAAACAATATGGTGCTTACACAATTGTTGATGATGCTCACGGAGAAGGTGTTATTGGTCCAAAAGGTCGTGGATCAGTTGCTCACTTCAATTTAGAAGGGCAAATTGATATTGAAACAGGCACACTTTCTAAAGCTTTTGGTTTAGTTGGTGGATTCATTAGCGGGAAAAAAGAATTGATTGAATATTTAAAACAAAATTCACGTGTATTTAAGTTCTCGTCATCACTACCACAAAGTTTTGCTGAAGCTGGATTAGCTGTTTTGAATGACTTAGAAAATGACGGAAAGCGTTTAGAAAAATTGTGAAATAACACTAAATACATTCAAGAAAAATTTAAAAAAGCAGGTCATTCAATTGGAACAACTCAAACTCCTATTACACCATTTATGGTTGGAGATGAAGCAACAACAACTGATTTAGCTAAAAAATTATTTGAAAATGATATTTTGGCTTCACCAATTATTTTTCCATCAGTTCCTACGGGGAAAGGCCGTATTCGTTTAATGATTTCTTCATTGCATACTAAAGAAGAGTTAGACCATGTATATAACGTGATTACAACCGAATATAAAAAATTAATTCAAAATAAAAAATAAAAATAGAAAAGAGGTAACTTATGAAAAAAGTATTAGTTACAGGTTCATTAGGTCAAATCGGTTCAGAATTAGTTACAAGGTTAAGAAAAGATTTAGGATTAAACAATGTTATAGCAACTGACTTAAGAAAAATAGAAGGTAGTCCTATTGTTGAAGAAGGTGTATTTGAAACATTAGATGTAATGGACCAAGAAGCATTCTTAAAAATGGCAAAAAAACATAAACCCGATATGATTGTTCACTTAGCGGCATTATTGTCAGCAACAACTGAAAAAAATCCTAAATTAGGATGAAAATTAAATATGGATGGTTTAATTAATGCATTAGATGTTGCAAAAGAAATTGGTGCAGGGTTATTTGCACCATCATCAGTTGCAGCATTTGGACCAGATGTGGATTTCCAAAATACACCTCAAGACACATTTATGCATCCAACTTCAATGTATGGTGTAACAAAAGTCGCTGGAGAATTATTGATGAATTATTATTACACTAAATATGGCGTAGATACTAGATCGGTGCGTTTCCCAGGATTAATGTCATACAAAACTGAGCCAGGTGGAGGAACATCTGATTATAACGTAGATATGTATTATCAAGCTTTATTAAAAGGTGAATATGAATGTTATTTAAAAGCCGGAACTTACATGGATATGATGTACATTGATGATGCAATTGACGCAATTGTTAATTTAATTAATGCAGATTCTAAAAAATTGAAACATCGCAATGCATTCAACTTAGCACCATTTACTGCTGAACCAGAAATGCTTGCAACTTCAATTAGAAAACATATTCCTAACTTTAAATTAAATTATAAAATTGATCCAGTTCGTCAAGCTATTGCAGATTCATGACCAGATCATATGGATGATTCAGCAGCTCGTGAAGAATGAGGATTTAAAGCTAAATACTCACTTGATGACATTACCGAAGTTTTACTAAGAGAATTGACAATTAAATTTAAAAAACAAGGTAAACTTTAATCTTAAAATATTTCCATTCAAAAATAAGTTTAAATAATTTGCATAACACCTAAGGATAATTATTCTTGGGTGTTTTTTTATTTTAATATAGTCAAAATTCAAAATATTATAATTTTAAGAAGATTTAACTGCTTTTGGACACTTGAATATTCTAACCTTCTTATTTATTATTTGTCTTTATTCAAATAACTAAAAAAGTTATAATTATTTAAGAAATGAAAAGGTGTCAATATGGATTTGAATAACGTTAAAAATTTAATTAATGAACTAAGATCCAAATTGAATAAATGAGGTCATGAATATTATGTTCTTGACCAACCTTCAGTAGATGATTTAGAATACGATCAAACAATGCATAAATTGATTCAACTTGAACATGATTATCCCGAATTAGTTACTTTAGATTCACCAACTCAAAAGATTGGTGGCAGAATTAGTGAAAAATTCGAGAAATACATTCACAAAAAACCAATGCTTTCGCTTGGGGATGTTTTTTCTTATGATGAAATTTTAAATTTTAATAAACAAGTTGCAAAAGAAACGGGTACAGAACAAAATGCTTATTTTGCTGAATTGAAAATAGATGGGTTATCAATTTCGTTACACTATGAAAATGGTTTTTTAATTGATGCAGTAACTAGGGGCGATGGTGTTGTTGGAGAAAACGTGACCGCAAATGTAAAAACAATAAAATCAATCCCATTATCAATACCTGATAAAAGAAGAACAGAGGTTCGTGGAGAAATTTTTTTATCTAAAAAAGAATTTGAAAAGATTAATAACGAAAAATTAATTGCAGGTGAACCACTTTTTGCTAACCCTCGAAATGCGGCAGCAGGAACTCTAAGACAATTGGATTCAGCTGTTGTTGCAAAACGCAATTTAGATGCCTATCTTTATTATTATTTATGTGAAGAAAACTTAACAATAAAATCCCAAACAGAGGCTCTTGAGTATTTAAAATATTTGGGCTTCAAAACAAATAGCGAAAGTATATTATGTAACAATTTATTTGAATTAGAAAATTATATAAATGAATACACAGAAAAAAGAACGCAATTACCTTACGAAATTGATGGCATAGTTTTAAAAATTAATGATTTTAATTTATACGAAAAAATTGGTTATACCGCTAAAACGCCAAAATGAGCAATTGCATATAAATTTCCAGCAGAAATTAAATCAACTAAATTACTAAACATTTTTCCAACCGTTGGAAGAACTGGAAAAATAACTTTTAATGCTCAATTAGAACCTGTAAAAATAGCAGGAACAATTGTTAGCGCTGCAACATTAAATAATGCAGAATGAATCGAAGCAAAAGACTTGCGAATTGGAGCAACTGTTAAAATTAAAAAAGCCGGAGATATTATCCCTGAGGTTATAGCAATTATCAATAATAATGATTTTAACAATCTACCCAAATGAAAAAAACCAAGCAAATGCCCTAATTGTGACAACTTACTTGAAAAAAGCGATGGTGAAGTTGATCAATTTTGTGTTAATTTTTCGTGTCCTGCTCAAATAACAAGATCATTAGAACATTATGCCAGCAGAGCAGCTACGAACATTGTTGGTCTTGGTGAAGCTATTGTACAAAAGTTTTTTGAAGAAGGTATTTTGCGTTCAGTTGCTGATATTTATAAACTTGAACAACATAAAGATAAAATTTTAAACCTTGAAAGCTTTGGCGAAAAAAGTTATCAAAACTTGATTGATTCAATTGAAAAATCTAAGACCAATTCTTTAGAAAAAGTTTTATTTGGTCTAGGTATTAGACATGTCGGCGCTAAAACAGCAAAAATTTTAGCTTCAAGATTTGGTGATATTGATAAGCTAGCAAAAAGTAGTTTTGAAGAGCTTGCTAATATTGATTCAATTGGTATTGTTTTGGCACAATCACTTTTGGATTGATTTGCAATCAATAGCAATTTACAATTAATTGAAAATCTTAAAAAATATGGAGTAAATTTAACCTTTACAGGACCCAAAGTAAATACTGATAACGAAATTAATAATAAAACATTTGTAATCACAGGAACACTAAGCAAATCGCGTGATTATTTCAAAGATATAATTGAAATGAACGGTGGAAAAACATCTTCAGCTGTTTCTAAAAAGACAGATTTTTTGTTAATGGGAACTGACGCAGGAACCAAAGAACAAAAAGCAATCTCGTTAGGTGTTAAAATTATTGGAGAAAAAGAATTAGAAGAAATGTTAGGAGAAAAAAATAGTTATGAACGATATTAATAATATTAACGATGAGCTGATTAAGGAATTAGCTTCCGATATCATGTTAGAACTTTCGCAAGGGGAAATTAATGAAATTATTGAAGCAGAAGAATCAATTATTAAACGTTTTAAACAAGTAACTTCAATTAATACTGATAACATAGAACCATTAAACTACCCTTTTGAAAATTCTCATGTTTTTTTACGTGAAGATGAAGATTTTTATACTAACTCACAAGAAGATCTTTTAAACAATGCTCCAACTGTTGACGGTGATTTTATTACGATTGTGAAGGTGATTAAATAATGAATATTAGAAATATGAGTATTGTTGAACTTCATGAAGCATTAAAGAACAAAAAAATAACAGTTACAGAAATTGCTCAACAAGTCATAGAATTTTCAAAAAAGGATTTAGATTCTAATTTTATGATTACATTGCCAGAAAAAGAAATTATGAAACAAGCTGAGGAGTTAAACAAAAATTTTGATGATAACAACTTTTTATATGGAATTCCTTATATGGCTAAAGATAATTTTGCAACCAAAGGGATTAGAACAACTGCTTCCACAAAAATTTTAGATAATTTCGTTCCAACATATGATGCAACTTTAATTGAAAAATTAAATAAAAATAAAACATTAATGTCAGGTAAAGTTGCTTTAGATGAATTGGGTTTAGGAGGAACTGGTTTACATTCCGCTTATGGCGAATTAGTTAATCCTCGTGATAGTAAAAGATTGTTAGGAGGATCATCTTCTGGTTCTGTTTATGCAGTTACTAAAGGATATGTTCCTTTTGCAACAGGAACTGATACAGGTGATTCAATTCGTAAACCAGCATCTTTTAATGGAATTGTTGGTTTCAAACCTACTTATGGTGCTTTATCAAGATACGGAATTTTTCCTTATGCTCCTAGTTTGGATCATGCCGGATTTTTTACAAGAAATGTTGATGATATGGCAATCGTTTTTGAAAAAACAGTTGGTTTTGATCCAAAAGATTTTACATCAATAAAAATTAATGATGAAATTTTTTATGCTAAAATTAACGATTTAAGTGCTACAACTACATTTGCTTACATTAAAGAAGTTCAAGAAAATTTACCTGAACCATTAAAAACACATTATGAAAGTTTTTACAATAAATTAAGTGCTCAAGGTTACCAAGTTTCGGAAATAAATTTTAGAAGAGACTTACTAGATGTTCTAGCGCCAGTTTATATGATGATTTCATTCCCGGAAGCTGTTTCAACAATTTCTAATTTAGATGGAATTAATTTTGGATTGAGAGAACCTGGTGATGATTTTACAGAAATAATGACTAAAACAAGATCGAAATATCTTGGCGACGTAGTAAAACGTCGTTTCGTTATTGGTTCATTAAATTTAAAAAAGGAAAATCAAGAATTATATATGAACAAAGCTAAAAAAGTACGTCGTTTAATTGTTGAAGAAATTAGTAAAATCTATAAAAATTTTGACGTTTTAATCATTCCTTCGGCTATTGGCATTGCCCCATTAATTGAAGTAGCAACAGAATTCGAAGATGATTCTAAGCAATTTTTAGAAGACATTTTAACTTTAGCTAATTTCTCAGGAATGCCTTCAATAACAATTCCTTTTGTTGAAGAACAATCAATGCCAATTGGAATAAATTTAAACACTGCTCCAGGTCAAGATTTAAAGGTTTTACAAGCGGCTAAAGTTTGTGAAAACATTATTGGAATCAAAAATAAGGTGGTGAATTAAAATGAATAATTTTGAAATTATTATTGGAATTGAAAACCACGTTGAATTGAAAACAAAATCAAAAATGTTTGCGCCAGCACCAGTTGTTTATGGAGCGAAACCTAATACAATGATTTCCGAAGTTGACATGGGTTATCCCGGAGCAATGCCAACAGTTAATAAAAAAGGTGTAGAGTTAGCTATCTTAGCAGCTCATGCTTTCAAAATGGAAATTGACCCATTATTAAAGTTTGATCGTAAAAATTATTTTTATCCAGATCTGGTTAAAGGATTTCAAATAACTCAACAATTTCATCCAATTGGAAAAAATGGAAGTATTGAAATTGAATTAAGCAATCATCAAAAAAAGATAATTAATATTGAAAGAATTCACATTGAAGAAGACACAGCAAAGCAAAATCATAAAGGTGATTTAACTTACATTGACTATAATCGTAGTGGTGTTGGTTTAATTGAAATTGTTAGTCATCCTGAAATTAGAAGCGCAGAAGAAGCGTGTGCTTATGTTGAAAAAATTCGTGAAATTTTATTATTTTTAGGAGTTTCGGATGTCAAAATGAACGAAGGTTCATTGCGTTGTGATGTAAATGTTTCAATTCGTCCATTTGGTGCTACAACATATTCAAATCGTGTGGAAGTTAAGAATTTAAATTCTATTGCAAATGTTAAAAAAGCAATCGATTTTGAAGTAGCTCGTCATTCAAAAATTTTATTGAGTGGTGAAATTGTTCAACAAGAAACTAGAAGATTCGATGAAAATCTTCAAGAAACAGTAGTAATGCGTAGTAAAGAAGACTCAATTGATTATCGTTATTTTGCCGAACCCAATATTGCCCCTATTCAATTGGATTTAAAATGAGTAGCAAATGTAATTAAGAATTCTCCAGAATTAGCCGAAAGTAAAAGAGCAAGATACATCAATGAATATCACATTAGTTTAGTTGACACTAATATTATTTTAAGTAATTTAGAATTAACAAACTTTTTTGAAAAAACAATTAAATTAACTAAGTCAATCTCTAAAGTTGTGAATTATCTAGTTGGTGATATTCAATCAGAATTAAACAAAGCTAACAAAGAAATTTATGAAACTAATTTAACTCCTCAAAATTTAGCAGAAATGATTAATTTAATCGAAGAAGGAACAATTTCTTCGAAGCATGCTAAAACAATTTTGCCAATAATTATTACAAGTGCAAATAAATCACCATTGATGATTGCCGAAGAATTAAACCTAAAGGTTATTTCTGATATTCCCACAATCACCAGTTACTTAAATAAAATAATTAACGATAATTTAGAGTTAATCAAACAATATGATGAACGTCCAGAACGTGTAACTAAAACTATCATGGGACAATTAATGAAAGAAACAGGTGGGAATGTTAACCCCGACATTGCAATGAATCAAATAATTAGAATTATAAAAAATAGACGTTAGAGGTTATTATGAAGGCGTGAACATTTATTGGTAATGATGATGAAATTTTGAGCAATGATTCACAAAATTGAAAAGAAATTGATATTGCTGATAAATTTAAAGCTAAAATATTAAATGAAAAAAAGATTGTTAACGATCTTTCTCAGGAAATTAAGAAAAAAGCTCTACTTATAAGAAGTTCTTTTTTTGAAGACAATCTTAGACAAATCATACATGATATTATAAGCAAAAAACTTATTAAATTAAATAAAGCTAAATTTAGAATCAATAATAATGGTAAAAACGAAATGGACTATAAAGCAACATTTGTTGATGTGAATGAAGAGGATAAAACAGAATTTCATAATCTTTTTACTAATTACAATATTTTAAGTTTTTATTTAACAAGTTATATAAACTTAATAGGGTGATCTACTAATGAAATTATTCAAGTTTCTAAACTTTCAAATTCAGATTCTGAAAATATTTTATTCAAAAAAATATTAATTGAAAATATTAATATGGTTTATGATCAAATTAAAAAAATGTTTTATTTTTTTGCTTATTCTGATTGGCTAAGTGAAAAAATTTCTACTAATATAAGCAAGAATATTTTAAACAAACAGGAAAAATGAATGCACAAATTTATGGAATTTTTTGATTTAGATGATTCAAAATCATTAGAAGAAAATATCTGATTTTTTGATTTAGCTAGAAATGTTATTCAACATAGAGATAAGGTTAATTCTTTTGAAGGTAGTCAAACTCAGTATACACCATCAATAAAAAATAGCCATAAATTGCAAATTGATTTTCAAAATCAAAAAAATAACAAATTATCATTTTATTTAAAAAATTCAGATAGATTAATTTTAATTTCAGATTCATTTGACTCCAAAACTTTTCTTGATAAGATTTTGGGTGAAGAAGCGGTAACGTCTATAAACTTTAAATGAATGCATTTCGATGTTTTTAATTTATCAATAGAAGCATTAAAATATATTGATATTTTTTTTAAAAAGTTAGAATTTAAAATACATAGAAAGTACATAAAATACTTTTTTTAAACAAAATAAAAGATGGGGTTAACTCATCTTTTATTTTGTTGTTGGTTCTTTTAAAGTGTTTTCTTCGCTGATTAATGTAGTCAATTCACTAATCTTTCCTTGGATTTTAAACACTAAATCATTAATAACTGTGGTTCTGGCAAAAATAACAATTGCGTCCCCTTCTTTAATAATTGTGTAGGCATCTGGTAATAAGATTTTACCTTTACGTTTAATTTGAATAATATTATAATCTTTAGTTCCTGTTAATCCTGATTCTTGGATAGTTTTATCCAAAATTTCTGGATTTAAAGCATTGATGGTTGTTGACATAAAATCTTCATCAATCGATTGTACATCAATATCAGCATCAATGTCAAAAACTGAGCGAATTCCAACGATTTTTCCTGAAATTGCATCAGGAATAATAATTTGATTTTCTTTTAATCCTAAGGCTGTTAGGACACGTTTATGTTTACTGTCGCGAGCTTTAACAATAATATTTACACAACCTAAATCAATTAAATTTAAAACTGTCATCATTGAAGCTTCAATGTTCGAACCAAAACCAACAATGACTCCATCATATTGATTGATACCATTATTTTTTAAAGCTGATTTATTGGTCGAGTCTAAAATAATTGAGTCAACTGATTCATATTCAGAAAGATATAATTCTAAACGATCAGCATCAGTATCAAAAACTGTCACTTGTTGTCTTTTCTCAACAAGGGTGTTTAAAACAGCTAAACTGAAGTTAGAAGCACCAATAATTGCAAAACTTTTTTTCTTGGCCATAGTATGACTCCTTTTTATTTACTCCTTAAATTATATCAAGTAAAAAGCTATTTATTGTATAATATAATGTGATTTTAGAAAGGGTGATTCGATGTCTAAAAACGAAATGAAAAGCAATCCATTAAGTAATCAATCACCCAATAGTGATCATACTTATACTCCTGATCACGATGAAAATAAGAACCGCAAATTTAATGAAAAATTATTTTTGAAAATGAAAAAATTATGACCTTTATCAAAAATTTCTGGTCGTATTTTTTTAATTTATCTTTTAGTTGTTTTACTTGGGGGATTGTTATTATCAATTCCGGGAGTTGTTGTTAATGATAATTTTCATTGAAGTTTTTTAACAGGAATTTTTACAGCATCTTCAGCTTTTAGCGATACCGGAATTAATATTGCGGATGTTTCTCATGACTATTCATTTTGAGGACAATTGTTGTGCGCGATTATGATTGAAATCGGGGGAATTGGAATTTTAACTTTTAAGATTGTTTTGTTCTTGGCCATTAATAAACGCATTTCCTTAAACGATACACAAACAGCACAATCAGAACGTGGTTCTTCAACAACGGCTTATACAATCGAATTAATTCGTGATGGTTTTATTTGATTAACAATCGTTCAAATTTCAGCAGCTATTGTTTTATTTTTTGCGTTCTTTTTTCAAGAACCTGGAACAATAACTCAAAATATGGTTGATATCGGTGGTGGTCAATACGAAAACACTGCTTTAAACACCGTTTCACCATTTCATGATTTCAAACTATCATTATGATTTGCTATATTTCATTCAACTAGTGCGATTAATAATGCCGGGTTTGATATTATCTCTTCTGGTTCATTGCAACCATATAACGTTCAAGGACACTATTCTTATTTAATTCAAGTTGTATTTTTAATGGAGTGAATACTTGGAGGTTTAGGTTACCCAACTTTCCATGATATTAAACGTAAAATTCGCGCTAGAAGAGCTGGATATTCTGTTAAGTTTAGTTTATTCGCTAAACTAAACTTTTGAGTTTATTCTTTCTTTTTAATCGCTGGGCCATTAATGGTTTTTGGTACAGAAATGATAAACCAAGATCAATCGATGATTTTTAATTATTACCAATATGAAACTGGAGCATTTGGAGTTACTAGTAATGTAGAAATTTTGAGTGCTAAACCAATGGGTGTCGCCATTATGGATATTATTTTTAATACAACTGCTTGTCGAAACGCAGGATTTTCAACAGTGCCAATTAATGATTTTAACGCTGGATCTAAAACTATTATGTCGGCATTAATGTTTATTGGTTCGGCTCCATCATCAACGGCTGGAGGGATTAGAACTACAACGTTCGCAATTATTATGTTGGCTACTTGAGCTATTATTCGTAATAACCGTCAAACAACTGCTTTCAAAAAAACTATTCCTGAAATAACCGTAAAACGTGCATTTGCTGTATTCTTTATTTCAGCAACACTAGTTATAATTTCAATTATTGCTATATATTCAGATTCCGCAAAAGTCTTGTCCCCAACTCAAACTGGTGATACTAGTGTGGTACAAATTTTAACATTAATTACAAGTGCTTTCGGAACCGTAGGGATGAATCCGTTCACTGGAGAGCAAATGGTTGCTTTTGGAGCACTTTCAAAAATTGTTATGATTATGATGATGTTTTTAGGACAATTAGGAATTTCTAATACTTTATTAGTTTTTGTTAAACCATCCACTAAGAAAATGTATGGATATCTTGAAGAAGATGTTGTGATTGGGTAGGTGACAAAATGATTATTTTAGATGGTAAAAAAGTTGCGCTTCAAAAACGTAAAGAATTAAAATTACAAATCGAAGAACAAATTAAACATAGACATCGTAAACCTAAATTAGTAGTAATTTTGGTTGGTGATAATCCTTCGAGTTTAGTTTATGTTGAACATAAAATGAAAACCGCGCAAAAAGTCGGAATCGAAAGTAAAACTTTACATTTTCCTGAAAATATTGCTCATGATGAATTATACAAACAAATAAATTATTTAAACAAAGATGATAATGTCGATGGTATTTTATTGCAATTACCTTTGCCTGCAAGATTTGTTGAAGAAGAGTACCTTCAAGCAATTGTTCCAGAAAAAGATGTCGATGGTTTTCACTACAAAAATCAAGGCAGAATGCTTCAAAATTATAATGCTACTTATCCTTGCACTCCGTTAGGAGTTATTAATTTATTAAAAGCTTATGAAATTAATTTAAAAGGTAAAAATGCAGTTGTTGTTGGGACATCAAACATCGTTGGTAAACCTTTAGGAATAATGCTATTAAATGCTGGAGCTACGGTTACTTTTTGTAATCAAGACACTCAAGATATTAAATTACACACCTCTCAAGCAGATTTGCTTATTTCTGCTACTGGTCAAAAATTTATTATAACTAAGGATATGGTTAAATCAAATGCAATTGTTGTTGATATAGGGATTATTCGAGATCTTGAAAACAATAAATTAGTTGGTGATGTTGATTATCAAAACGTTGCTCCAATGACAAGTTACATCACCCCAGTACCAGGTGGAGTCGGACCCATGACAGTAATTTCACTAATGGAAAACACTTTTAAGTTATATTTAGAACATCAAAAATAAAATTTTCTTTCAAAATTTTATTTTTTTATTCTTAAACATATAGCATATAATTACTTTAACGAGGTGTTAATATGAATAACTTTAAACAAAAATATAAATTTAGTCCAACATTTAAGATTGGATCAATGCTAATTCTAATTTTTTCTGGAATAGCTATTGCCGGAGGTTTTGCGCTCTTTATTTTCGGAATTTCTTGAGTTTTTATGGGAGTTTACAGTGGTGAAACAGTATCAGACAACCATGTAACTTGAGGAATCACAATGATGGTATTAGGTATGTATGTAATGTTAATGAATATTTTTGCCTTAACTTTAACTTCTTTAGCTGTTAATCGTAAAAATCCAAATAATATGATGATTACAGCAATTGTTTCTATTGCTGGGGTTGTTGCTATGTTTGGAGGAGTTATCTTATTATTTACTCCAGTGGCAACGAAAGAAGAAAATGGCAAAAGAGTTATTAATCCAGAACAAAAAGTACCAACAGTGATCAAACATCATGCTAGTGAAAAAGAATTTAGTCAAAATAACCATGAATTAGAAAACTTAGAAAAACAAGAACTTGAAAAGCAAAAATTAAAAGAAGAATTAATTGCTTTAAAACAAAAAATAACTGATAATTTAGCTGATGAAAATGAAAAAAACCTCTTTGTTGTTAAAACTAGAGAATACCAAGATAAATATTCAAAATAAACCGTAAACAAAAGTAGTGATTTTACTTTTGTTTTTTTATGAAAAGTCTAAAAAATAATATTGTCTTGTGTATGTTTCTATGATATTATTTAAAAGTCTTGCTGAAAGTAAGAACAAATCATTCAATAAATTTTGGCTTTTTAGCTCAGTTGGTAGAGCAACCGGCTGTTAACCGGTTTGTCACAGGTTCAAGTCCTGTAAAAGCCGCCATTATTTATTGGCCTGTTGGTGAAGCGGTTAACACACACGGTTTTCATCCGTGGATACACGGGTTCGAACCCCGTACAGGCTACCATTATTATTGGGGTGCTAGCTCAGTTGGGAGAGCTCCTGCCTTACAAGCAGGCGGTCAGCGGTTCGAGCCCGTTGCACCCCACCATTTTTTTTACTTATTTTATATGCTGACTTAGCTCAGTTGGTAGAGCAACTGACTTGTAATCAGTAGGTCGTAGGTTCGACTCCTATAGTCAGCACCATTAAAAAACACAATCACCATTTGGTGATTTTATTTTGTTAAAATTAATTTATGCTAATTTAGCTCAGTTGGTAGAGCAACTGACCCGTAATCAGTAGGTCGTAAGTTCGAATCTTATAATTAGCACCAGGAAGAATCGTTAAATCACCATTTTTATTAAATGGTGATTTTTATTTCGATAATTTGCTTAAAAGCATACACACTTATAAGTGTTAGTGTTAGCATATAAGTGAATAAGAATAATAGTAATATTTTTTAAATATTTCTTTGTTTTTATTCATATTTTTAGGAAAGGAGGTGAACAAAATGATTAAATTATTAACATTATTGGGTGCAGTTTTAACTCCGGCAGTAGGTGCAGCTCCAATAATTTCCACAGTACAAAATCACAATATTTTAAACCAAAAAGGAGACAAAGCAGTTGCTGAATCCAAAAACTTTTTTTGAAATGATCGACACATACCTGAAATTGCACTAGCTTCTTCTTCTCCTTGGGATAGTAATTCGCCAAGTGTTATAAAATCGCTTTATACTTTTGATTTAGGTACAACCAAACCGGATTATAAAACGATGAGTTTTGTTGGAGTTAGTTCTGAAGGTTTTTTTAATTGAAAAAACTTCGGATTTCACTGAACTTGACCCGAAAAAATTAACTTTTCATTAAATGATGTTACAAATAAAAAAATAAAAAGTATAGATGATAATGAATTCTTTACATTTTCATGTATAGCTTCTACAGCTACAAGTGTTGTAAATAAAGCATATTCACATCTTTTTGCTCAATGTGATGCGATTGTTAATGTTGGGTATACGTGATACCAAGAAAATGGTCATTATTATTTCCAATTTTTATTATGACAAGGAATTGAACTTAATGGTTTTGATTCGAATGACCAAGCTTTTTTATATTCTAATTTAGGTACTCAATTACATTTAGAATAATTAAAATTTTATAAATAATCTTAAAATGCTGTTGTATTAACAAAAAATTATTAAATAAACTTATTAGAGTGAATCCCAAAGAGTCAATGTTTTAATTTCCTTTGTATTTTCTTTTTGGAGTTCATTTTATTATGCCTAAATTTTTTACAGCATTATTATGTTTCATTAATTTATATTTTATAACCATCTTCATTTGTAAATAAAAAAGCATCGTCAACGATGCTTTTTTATTTAGTTTAAAATTACAATTTTGCAAAATCTTTTTTAGACCAAATTACTAAACCTAAAATAGTTGAAAACCCTCAAATTATTAAATTAATTCCAACACCTATTAAAACACTATTTAGTTTGGGTTTATCTAAACTAAAAATCGTTTGTTTAAATGTATCTGTTTGTATTGTGTCGCTAATTAAATCATTAGAATATAAAAACGATGGGGCAATTAATTCTAAGGAAAAAAATCGATTATACTGAAACATTTTTCAGTCATTTGGATTTGTTTTATAAATATTATATGTAAACGAAGGAATAAGCAACAAGAGCATTATAACACCAACCAAACAAGCAAATAAAATTCCGTTTTCCTTACATAATTGATTAATAAAAATAATTAGTGAATTAAATGTTAGTAAAACCAAAAACATTTCTAAAACAGTGAATACTATTTTATCTAAATTATTAGAATCATAGGCAAACGATCCAAAAATTATTACACAAACAAATAGAGGTAAAAACATCAAAGTTGTAACTAAATTAATTGTTAACAATTTTATTATATATATATGAGATCTTTTTAGACTTGATGACAATCAAAACGAAATTTCACCACTTTTAATTTCGCTTGTAAAAATTTTATTGATAAAAAAGATATTTATCAATAAAATTAGGCAAATCATAATTGGACCGAGTAATATTAAATTATAAATTCCTGAAAGAGATTGAAAACCTAAAACACTAGAATCTTCCATTCGTATTTCACTATTTGCTATTGTAAATTTTGCATTTTTTGGGACAGAACTTGTCACACTAAATGAAACTATTAGCGAAATTACTAAAACAGAAATTCCAAAAAAAATTAAATATTTATAATTTCTCTTTAAATTAAAATAAATAATGTTTCATAATTTATTTTTTAATTGCATATCACAACTCTCCTTAAATAGTAAATTCTAATTTATCTCAAATATATTGCTTTGTCGATCAAACAGTTATAACTGTTATGAAAGGCATTAACAGCCATGATGCAATTAGATGAATGTAACTAAAAGATTCGTGTTGATAAATATATTGGTAGTCGCCATAATTATTAATAGAAATTTGGTAATCTACTTTTGTTTTGTCGAATTGAAGAACGTGAGGAAAAAAATTCTCAATGTCAATATATCTAGTAAATTTATCACCCATCATAAAATTTAGTCCCATTATTAATAGTAAATAAATAATAAAAATTGCTCAAATTAAAAAATGCATTTCTTGTTTATCTTTTAATAAAAAAATAGAACCAATAATTAATGATGAAATCAGGGCCATAAGTATCAAAAAATTTAACATTTTTAAAATTACGTATCCAACATTTTTTATATCATAAACACTAAATAAAAAGAAAAAAGATATTAAACAACAAATAAATCAATAAAAAATAATTAATAAAAAACTTGAAATGGTTTTTGTTTTAAAAATCGTTTCTTTGCTTATTGGTTTCGTTAATCAAAATTGAATTGAACCATTGTCTATTTCTTTAGCAAAAATTCTTGATGTGTAAGTAAGAGTGAAAAGTGTCATTAAAATAATATTTGCTTTTCCGAAAATAACTCAATTATAAATTGTAGCAATAGATAACATATTTCTTGAATATAAATCCTTTGGATTTTCTCAAGTTGTTGTAGCGATTGTTGTTTTAGTTTGCGTTCCGTTCATAGTTGCGGCAACGTTTGAGAAAAGTGTCATTATTATAAATATAATTGAAAAAAAGATAATTATTTTTTTATTTATTTTAATTGTTTCTCACACAAGAAAAACAGTTTTGTGTTTTTTGGAATTAAAATGTTGAAACTTTTTCATTATAATTCAACCTCATCATTATAAAAAGCTTCAAATCTCTTTTTAAGTTCTTCTACTTTTTTTACATCTGTTCTGGGAAACTCATCAATTATTGAACCTTCCTTAATAAAAACGATATTGTCGCAAACAGAAATTATTTCTTCAAAAATGTGAGAACAAACAATAACCGTTGTTTTATTTTCTTTATTTAATTTTTTAATTAATTTATTAAATCTAATTTGCATAACTGGATCTAATCCAGATGTTGGTTCGTCCAATATTAAATATTTAGGTTTATTCATAACAGCCGCTATTATAGCTACTTTTTGTTTCATTCCTTTGCTCATTTTTTTAATTTTTCTTTTAACATCTAATTCAAAATAAGCTATTAATTTTACTAAAAACCCCTGATCAACATTGTCTTTAAATTTTGCTGTTAATTTTAAATACTCTTGACCAGTCATTGTGTCAAACAAATTAAGTTCTCCGGCAACATAACCAATTTGGGCCATAACTTTATCGTGGTCTTTAAGTGGATTTAATTTATCAAAAAAAATATTTCCACTATCTGAAGATATAAAGCCCATTACTTGTCTAATTAAAGTAGATTTCCCAGCCCCATTCGGCCCCAATATACCTAAAACATTTCCATCTTTAACTTTAATGTTAATATTAAAGTTTCCTATTTTATCTCCATATTTTTTACTAACATTTTCTATTATTATTGACATATTTGACTCACTTTCACTAATTTAATTATCTATGTTTTTTTGTTTTTTAAAACATGTTATATTAAATTTGATTAGAAGAAATTCTAATTAAATTGAAAGGAATTAGAAAAATGTTGAAATTATTAGGAATATTATCATTACTTTCGCCAGCAGCAACAAGCGCGGTTGTGCCAATAAATAATAGTAATAAAATTGAAATATCTAACAAAATTAGTAATAAAATAAATTTTGATATTAATGAAAATTTATACACAATACTAGAATTAGATAAATTATTATTAAAAAAAACATCGATAAATGTTTTTGATTTAGCTTCTTCTGGTGAAGATGTTGATCAAGATAAATTATTTAAAGAAATAATGGCAGAAGAGTTGAAAAATAACCCAGAGCAAAAAGTTAATATTACAACAATATTAGTTGATTGAATGAAAAACCCTACTGATTGATTATTTCTAGAATTTCCTCAAAATTATCCTGAAATAGGTAAAGCTCAAAATTATGATATTACATTACTTTATTTAGGTAGTGGTTCCTTTAATGGAACATTATCATTTGAAGTCATTCTAGACAATGATGACACATTTGAAAAAACATTTTTATCTAATGCATTTACAACTTCTGAACTAGGAATTTTGGAAGATGAAGAATTTTTAAATCCTGAAAAATACATATGAAATACTATTTTATCAGTTAATTTAAATACAGAAGTTAAATTTGAAGATTTGATATTTGTTAACATAGCTTATGATAAAACATTAGTTACCGCACGTGAGGAAAGTAACTTTAAAGGTTCATATGAATTTAAATATAAAACCAATTTTAATTTCAATGTTTCAACCTCTTTAAAAACAATGAGAGTAGATGCATATGATTCAACACAAAAAGATTCTGATTCAAAATCTCTTGAATTAACATTTAATCTCGGAAGAGAAAAACTTGTAGATATATATTCTTCTTTAGAATATAGATTAAGTGGTTACACATGAGACAATAAAAATTATACAGATGAAATAGATGTTTTTTCTGGAAGTGTTTCTCAAACAATTGGTAATACAAGTATTTATGTCCCTTCGATAGATTTATCTATTGATTCTTCTTCCGTTGAATTAGCGCATAGAAAATATGCAAATGTAAATTCGATGGAATCTCATTTAAATTTATCTTGAGATTGAATAACAAATAAAACTTTAAAAATAACTTTAAGTGGTAATATATCAGCGTATGCAACAGCGTGAAATGCTTATTGAGCAAGAACTGAAGCCATAGCATTGATTGACAATATTAAACTTAAATAAAAAATTTTAAGATTTTTTAAAATAAAGTTTTTCATAACAACAATATGTTTTTAAAATTTATTAATGCACTTTAAGAAATTTTGTTAAATTATTAAAAATTATTTTATAAAATATAATAAAATTTTTATACTAATTATTGTTTATTAAATTAAGCATGGTTTGATTGTCGCTTTGCTAAAAGTGCTGATTTGTAATTAATGTTTTGATAGCAATTTTAAATATTATAATTAATAAAATTTTTAATTTTAAAAGTACTACAAGCAGTGGTACTTTTATTTTTTGCGAAATTTTATAATCACAAATTTACTTAAAATATATAAAAATTGATATTATTTATTATTAAAAATTTATATATTAAATTTTTGACTTTTTTGTCAAATTTTAGAAAAAATTAAGTATCCCTTGTTTTTTTTTTTTTTTTGTAAAAATGAAATTACGGTCAGGTAAATATAAAAGATTGTTAATGTTTAGTTATAAAAGCATTTAAACCCTTAATAATTTTTTAAAACAAAATATTTTCATTTTTGTTTAACGTTTAATGACCTTATTTTTAGAAAAAAATAAAAGGAGCTAAAAATGAAAAAATTATTAAGTTTATTAGCCACAATAGGATTAACAGCAACTACTGGAGCTACAGTTGTTTCTTGTGGTGATAAAAATAAAGATCCAGACAAAGATATAAAAGACATTAGTGTAGTAAAAACTGATTTGCAAAAAGTATTAGATAGTAAAATTGATAAAACTAAAAATTGAGTTAAATCGGAATTAGAACAAGCAATTGTAAATGCTAACATTGATATTGTTGGTGGAATTACTGTTGAAGAAGTAAAAACAATTCAAGGCTATGCTTCGGTTACTTCGCAAATAACAACTTGAAAATTTATTGGTCATGGAACAAATGAAAATCAGTACAAGTACAAAGGAGAACTTGAACTAGAATTTCATTGAAACAACAAAATTGATGCAGTTTCAATTGATAATGTAAACACAAAAATGCAATTAAATGAGCTTCTAAATACAAAAAATCGCAATGAATCAAATTATTGAAGTTGAAGTAGAACTGAACTTGAGAAAGCAATTGTAAATGCCAAAATTGATATTGCTGGTGGAATAACTGTTCAAATTCTAAAAGAAGATGAAAATAATAGAATTCAAGAAATTCTATTTATAGGTAATGGAAATAGCAGTAATGATTTTTCGTATAGCGGGAAAATTACGTTAAATCACAAAGTTGTTACCAATAATATTGCCAAATTTCTTGATCAATATGGTAATTTATGAACAACGGATAATCTTAATTTGAGTCTTGCATCAGCTGAAGCATACATTCTTTTGAATTTTCCTTATGTGACTTCGTCGGGTACACAAGGTAATTTTGGTCAAACAATAAAAAATTTTAAGGGAATAAAAATTCCTAGTGTTTTACCAAAAGAAATTACTGATATTTCTCTAATATTTTATGGAAATCCAAATAAAAAAATTGAAGGAATTGAAGAATGAGACACTTCAAATGTAGTAGATATGAGTTGAGCTTTTACGAATGCTTCGAACTTTAATGGTGATTTATCCTCTTGAAACACTTCAAATGTAAAACAAATGTCCAATATGTTTGCAGGCGATTTTAATTTCACAGGTAAAGGAATAAAAAATTGAGATACATCAAAAGTTACTAATATGTTTGGTCTGTTTTCTGAAGCTAAAAATTTTAATGAAAATATTTCTTCTTGAAAAACTTCAAAAGTAACTGATATGAGTTCGATGTTTTATAATGCCGAAATTTTTAATCAAGATCTTTCAAGATGAAATGTTTTTGAAGTAATAAAATATACTGATTTTGATAAAGGGGCATCAAGTTGAAACGAAAAATCGAAACCAGTTTTTAGACCAACATATTAAATCAATAACTAATTTGAAAAAGTTATAATTTTAAAAAAGGCAATTATAAACCTTTTTTAAAATTTTTTATTATTTTTATTTTTAAAATTACTATTTTTAATTTAAAAATTTATTCCGTTTGTTTTTGCTATATTTATTTTGTAAAATTAAGCCTATTTAGCACTATTAAATTTTTGTTAAAAATGCTAATATTTAATAGTCGCCAAATCAATATGATTCGTTAGCTCAGTCGGTAGAGCAACTGGCTTTTAACCAGTGGGTCCGGAGTTCGAGCCTCCGACGAATCACCATTTGCGGGATTGGCGGAATTGGCAGACGCACTAGACTTAGGATCTAGCGTCTTCGACGTAAGGGTTCGAGTCCCTTATCCCGCACCATTTAGATTTTAAAAAAAACAAGTCTTTGACTTGTTTTTTTTAGCCCCAAAATATAAACTAAATAGAATTTCTAAACGTTATAAAAAATACAAAATTTATTTTCTAAAATAAAATAGTTTAAATTTTATTAACCCATTTTTCAATAGAGGGATATTAGTTTCATTATAAAATTAGGTTAACAAATTACTATATTTAATAATTTTTAAAAAATAAAATAGTTTAAATTTTTAAATAAAATGAATTCATAAAATTTTAATAAAAAATTACTAAAATTTGCAACTATAAAAAGTGTTTCTTTTTTATAGTTTCTTTGCATTTTTTCTTGATAAAATTAATTTTGTAAGGAATTAAAATGAAACCACTAATTAAATGAGTCGGCGGTAAAAGACGCTTTATAAAATATATCGAAGAAGAAATACCCGACAACATAAATAATTATTTTGAACCTTTTGCTGGCTCAGCGGCTCTTTATTTTCATTTAAAAATAAAAAACTCAAACATAAATGATTTGAATACTTCACTTATAGATTTCTATAAAACCGTTAGAGATAATCCCGAAAAATTATTGGATGAAATTAATAAAACATTTAATAATTCAAATCCACAACAACACTATTATGATTTGAGAATGCAATATAATGAGGAAAAAAAACATTTGGACAAAATAAGAAGATCAGCACTGTTTTTTTATCTAAATAAAGTAGGATTCAATGGAATTTATAGAGTTAATTTACAAGGTAATTTTAATGTTCCGATAGGAAAAAGCAAAACATACTTTATACCTACAAAAAATGATTTTAATGAAGCTTCTAAACTTTTAAAATCAACAAAACTTACTTCTAAGGATTATAAAGAAATTGTGAGAAAAGCTGGTTTTAACGATCTAATATATTTAGATCCTCCATATTATCCAGATGATTCATCTAAATTTGTCGGTTACACGGAGCCCTCATTTGGAAAAAAGCAACACGAAGAGCTAATAGAAGAATGTTATAAGGCATGAAAAAAAGGCTGCACAATATTAATATCAAATTCTAATTCATTGGAATTTAGAGAAAAAATAAACTATCGTTTTGGAGAATCAGTAATTTGCAAAAATATCTTTACTAAAAGAAGTATAAATCCAAATTCAATAGACAAAAAAAGATTTGTAGAAAATCTATATATAATCAAACAGAGGTAAATATGAAAAAACAAATGCAAACACCTTACGCAAGTCTTTTGGCTAAAAAAAACGATCCTTCCAAACCATATTATATGATTTCGGAACTAATAGATAACTCAATAGCGTCTTGAGATGACAATAAAATGAAACAATCTTTGAAAATAGAAATTTTAATAGATAATGTAAATAAAAAAATAGAATTAGTTGATAACGCGTTTGGAATGAGTGAAGATGAGCTTGCAAATTCAATAAAACTAAATCTTGAAACACCAGGAAATAAATTAAATATGTTCGGCGTAGGTATGAAGAATTGTGCATTTTGATTTGGCAAAGACCTTACAATAATTTCAAAAAAAAATAATTCAAAAATTGCTTATAAAACAGAAATATTGATTTCAAAAATTAGTGATATTAATGATGTTGTTACTTGAGAAGTTGAAAAATATAAAGGCGATATTACTGGAACAAAAATAATCATTGAAAATATATATGCTGAAAGAATAATTCAAAAAAGTGTCTTAGAAAAAGATATAATTCCAATTTTAAAAAGTAAATATTGTAAGTACATTTCTGAAAAAGGAGTTGGTATTGATATTAAATTTGTTGATGCCAGAAGTAATCAAAAGTTTAGTTATGAAATTGATAGCGAGGCGTATATATCTCAGGTAATTAGTGAAAAATTTAAAATAAAATTTTTAGAAAATGTTGAAAACTATATTAAAAAACCCAAAATACTAAAGGGCCTAAAGGCTAAGGTTATTGAAAAAGTGGAAAATAATGATCCATTAGATTTTGAGTTTGTAATACAAAGATTTGATAATGATATACATTTTAGATTTGGAATTTTGTCTCAAGGTTCAGTAGGGCAAGATGAAGTAAAACAATTTAAAAAAATGTACGGATTAACAACTTTTCAAAATGGTAGAGCAATTAATATTAATAATGTTAACGCAATTGAATTAGGAGAATATACTCGTACAAACATTAAAAGGGTTTATGGACAAGTTGAGTTAGGGCATATTTTTAGACCCGATAATAATAAACAAGCTTTTAATTTTGGAGAAAATGAAGAAGATTTTAAGGAATTAATAAAAGATATAGGATCAGATTTACTCGAACTTGCAAATTGTGTTAAAGTTACAATCGGCAATGAAATGAGAATAAAAAATGGCAACACAAAAAGTACTGCCAACAAAATTGAAAAAACACTAAATCATAAAACTAATTTAAATTTTGCTATAAATAATAATGAGATAGTTTTTATAGATAATATCAAGAATTTTAAAATTGAAATAGAAGAAGTCACAGAGAGTGATAAAAATGCTCCTTACTATTTTGTGAGAGCTGAAAACAAAGAATTTGAACCAGTTAGACATATTAAAATAACTTTTAATATAAATCATCCAATATGAAAACCTTTAACTCTTGGAAATAAAATAGATTTAAAAGAAGTTCTTTATCCTTTAATATCGGTTATCGGTATTTCTAACTTAATTTTTGATGATAAATTATTGCAATATATTATTGGTTCTAAAACCACAGGAAAAGCAGATTTAGAAGATGTCTTAAATAAAATAGCAAGGTATTTAATTAAATAATGACTAGGGCTATTTTATATTTGCCTCCCGAAAATGAGTTTCTTTTCAAAATAGACAATAAACAAACAGTGCTCGTAATAGGTCAGGTGCAGTCGGGAAAAACTAAATTTATGCAAGAACAATCTAGATTAGCTTTTTATAATGAATACGATACTGTGATACTACTTGGGGGGAGCAATAATAATTTATTAGAACAAACAAGAACTAGATTTGAACAGGTTTTTGAAAGAAATGACGAAATGGCAATAATCGAAATAGAAAATACTAAATATAGTCAATTGCCCGAAAAAAAATGTTTAATAACATCTTTGAAAGGTATTAGATCACTTGAAAAATTATATGAAATGTTGATAAATTCTACCAAAAGAAAAGTTTTAATCTTTGATGACGAATCAGACTTTGGAAGTATAAATATTAAAAATCCAGCCAATCCTTCAAAAATACACGCCCAAATAATAGAAATAAAGAATGCATTTAATGAAGGAACTTTTGTTGCTGTAACTGCAACACCTTTTGCCGATATAATGTTGAACAAAGATGATTTTTTTTCTTCTATTTTTTTGTTAAAACCAAATGATGAATATACAGGATCAGATTTTTTTCAAAAAAATAATATATACATCGAAACAGAAGTAACAAAAGATACTAGAGAAATTAAGGAAAATCAAGCTGATTGATTAAAAATAATTCTTAGTCACATTCAAAGAATATATGATTCAAATTTGCCATATACACAAATGGTTATAAATAACGATCTCTCAAAACAATTTCATAAATTAGCAGCCGAAAAAATTGCTGGCATTTTAATTTTGTTAAAAGAACGACATCCGCATTCTTATCTACCGAAAAAATATGAAATAAATGTAGTTAATAAAATTATTAAAGAATTATTATCTAACATTTATATTTTAAACGGTGAAAGCAATGCTTGAAACGACCAAAAGCATTCAATAATTATAGGTGGAACATTAGTTTCTAGAGGTTATACTTTTGAAAAATTATTAACCACAATAATGTACAATGAACCACAAAATAAAATGTCTGCAGATACAATGTTACAAAGAGCAAGGTGATTTGGTTATAGAAAAGAAATTAGTAAATTTATGCATGTGTATATTTCAAATAAAGCAATAGAATGTTATGCAGAGTGCGATAAATTAGTTAAAGAATTGGAAAATTTAATATACTTTCACAAAAATAATGTAAAGGAAATTAAAAAAGGTTTAAATAATTTGCGTTCTAAATTTGAAATTATAAATTTAACCGGTAAAAAAGAAAGGCCTAATCATGACTAAAAAAAATATCGATATTAATCAGATTGATGAGAATAATGGTTATTTATTATTTGAAAATATATTTGATCATGATGAAAATAAATTTTTTATTTTCAAAGAAATTTTGTTTAATGAAAAAATTAAAAATAAAATATTAGAAAATATAGATTATTATTCTATTGTTGAATACCAAGAAAAATATTTTGAAGCTATTAGTTTTAAGGGTTCTGCCGATATAAAATTGCTGAGATCTATATTTTTAACAATTTCATCTGAAGGTTGAAATCTTAAAGAGTCTCTGAATAAAATTAATGATTTATTTTCGAAATTGAATAAAGCATTAGACCTTAAGACGTTGCGTGGTATTTTTGCTGAAATTTATAGTGTTCTAAACTTAGATTGCAAAATAAAAGATTATCCTAATTCCATATATGATATGGAAAGAAATGGGGATGATATAGAAATAAAATCTTTTTCTAAAGTAGAAAAAAATATACAAGTTTCATATCAACAACTAACAAACAATAGCAATGCCGTATTCTATTTAATAGAAATAATAGAAAATAATCTAGAAGGAAAAACAGTATACGAAATGTATAATAACCTTTCCATTTCCGAAAGATTAAAATTCAAGAAATTTGAAGAAGAAATTAAAAATAATAAAATGAAATTTATAGTTGGTCAAATTAAAGAAACAACAGCAGAAAAATTGGCAGAAGGATTAGTTATGCCAAAAACGGCAACTGATGCTAAATTTACTTTTAAAGTATAACTATTTTTTACTAATATAATTATATTTTAAAAATTTAAAACAATTTTTATTAGAAAATAAACAATTATTTTATTACACACATTCTCGCTAGTATTTTAAAACGACATTTAATATATATTTATTTTAATTTATACAATATATTTTAGAGAACATATATATTTCTTTTATTTAAGAAAATGTGTTTCATTGCCAAATTTTTGGATATGAATTCTAATTAAAAGTTATAATATATCTAAGTCATAAAGGAGTATTTATATGCAATATAAAGCCAAGACGATAATTTTTTCAGATTTAGATTCAACTCTATTGAGATCTAATCATTATTTCTCTAAAAAGACTAAAGAAATAATTGAAGTCTTGTATAAACAAGGAATTTATTTTGTTCCAATTACAGCTAGAGCAACAAGTGATTTACTAGTTCAAGCTAAAAGGTTGGGTATTAAAAAAATGGGTGGAATTGCTATTGCTAATAATGGATCACAAATTTATGACTTTAAAAATAAAACTTGGGTTTTAAATGAATATATTCCAGCTGATATAGTTCAAGAAATTTTTGAAGAAAATTATTCAGAAATTGATGAAAAAAGATTAGCTAAAATTCATTTTTACAGTGATGATTCTACTTTTGTTTTTAATGAAGGAAAGAATTCGTTATATTGAGCACAAATGATGGCTAGTGATTATATAGTTGCCCATTCGTATGAAGAAATGGATGCAGCAATAACTCATCTAACTATTGTTTTAAGAAAAGATACGACATTAGAAAATTCAAAAAAATTTATTGATAATCTCAAATCTAAATATGGGGACAAAACTTTTATCCAAGTTTATACAGACCGGGTTATTGAGATAGGTCCTAAAAACATTAATAAAGGTTATGGCGTTCAAAAAGTTAAAGACTATTTAGGGATTGATGAATCTGTTACTGTTTATGGATTTGGAGATGGATATAATGATTTATCATTATTTGATGCTGTTGATATTGGCGTGGCCATGGAAAATGCGGCCAGTGAGTTAAAAGCAATTGCTGATGATCAAACAAAATACAACAACGACAATGACGGAGTTGCCCAATACATTATTGAAAAAATTTTAAAAAAATAGAGGAGATATTTATGTCAAAAATTATTACTATTACATCAAAAAAACAATTTGACGAAATTATTAAAGAAAACAAAAAAGTGTTTGTTGATTTTAAAGCTGAATGATGTGGACCATGTAAAATGTTACATCCATTAATAGTTCAAGTAGCAGAACAAACTAAAGATGTAACTTTTGTAGAAATTGATGTGGATCAAAATCAGGACTTAGCAATGGAATTCCAAGTTATGTCCATTCCGACTTTAATGATGTTTGAAGACGGAAAAAACACTAAGAAAAACATTGGGTTTATGCCATTACCAAAAATTCAAGAGATGGTTAAATAATATTTAAAAAAGAGCACCTGATTGGTGCTTTTTTTAATAATTTTAATTATAATTAAATTAGTGGGAAACCACCATTTATCTAAAATAATTAAAGATTCAAACGAATTAAAGGATTAATCGACCTATCTTTTAAGCTTTAGTAATTTAATTTAAGTTGATAAACATAAAGATTATAAAAGAGATTCATAACTTTTAAGTTGTGCTTTTTTATTATACAAATAAAGAAAGGAGATATCAAAATGGATATCCAAACTAACAACAAAAATTTAATGTTTACTTGTCCTCATTGTGGCAAAGAAACTAATTTATTAAAAAGTGATGAATTCAGAACTCATGTTGAAAATTATATTGTTCAACAGCAATTTGAGTTAATTGAAGCAACAAAAAAACAAGAACAACAAAACTCTGAAAATATATTGCAATCAACAATTGAAAATTTGCAAAAAGAATTACAGATTGAAAAATCTAAAATTGAGTTTTCATTGCGTCAAGAAATGTCAGAAAAAATTAATAATTTAAATCAAGAATTGCAAAAAAATAATCATCAATTTGAAATCGAAAAACAAAAATTAATTGAAGAAAAAACATCTGAAATTCAAGCACTTAAATTTGCTAATGAAGAATTTAAAAACAATGCAGAATTAAAATATAAAGCAGAATATCAAGATGTTATTAATGAATTAAAAAATAAAAATGAACAATTATCGTTAGCAACTCAAAATGAATTAGAAAAACTTGCTAGTCAATATTCGTTAGATTTAGAAAAAACAAAATCTGAAATTGATAACAAGTATCGAAACGAAATTGAATCTTTAAAAATTGCTAATGCACAAAATAAAATAATTCATTCTAAAACTAAGGGTGAAAATTTTGAAATTGAAGTTGAAACAGAGTTAAGAAAATGTTTTGGTATGAATGATGCAATTGATAAAATTAATATTTCAGTTGATAATACTAAAGCTGATTTTAAGCAATCAATTAAATTTAAAGGTGATGTTGTCGGAACAATTATTTATGAAGTTAAAAATGCAGTTTGATCAGATAATTGAGAAGAAAAACTAAATAGTGATATCGCTAAAATGGGTCATAAATACGGAATTCTTATTGCTACTTCGTTTAATGATAAATACAAAGGAATTCCTTTTACAAGAAGCATCAAATTTAACAACATTTGAATTACAGATAGCGAAAGTTTTGTCTTCGTTGCTCAAATCTTAAAAAATATGATTTTAGCTGAACATGAATTGCAAATGAAAATTAAATCTCTAAACAAAATTATTGATGATTCATCAAATAATGAACTTAATAATGCGATTAAAGCTTATGAAGATAAAATTAAAAAACTAGAATTATTTTGCACATCAGATATTCCTCAAGCACTAAAAATTTGTCGTAAAGAATTAATTAATTTAGAATCAGTTTCTAGAACATTAAATTCAGCATCACAAAAAACCGAAAAAGCAAAAGAACGAATTGAAAAACAATTGTTTAAAAAAATAATTGAAGGGTTAAGTAAAATTTTAGATAATATAGCCTTTGAGGTATTTGATGAAGACAAATATTAATTGAATAGAAACAAATTCTTCTGCTATTAAAAAAATTGGTTTTGAAAGTAATATCTCTCACCTATACATCGTTTTCCAACTAAATGAGAAAGATTATGAATTTTGTTTAAAAGGTATTGATACATATTATGCATTTTTAAAGTCATCTTCTAAAGGGTCTTTTTTTAATAGCGAAATAAAAAATAATAAACAATATAATTTAGATAATTGTTCACATAAAAATAGTGAAGGTGAACCAAATGATTAATATAAATGATTTCAAAATAGATCATGACTTGGAAACTATCATTTCTAATAACTCTATTTATTATGCTCCTAATGGTGTTGGGAAAAGTTCTATTTGTAGAGCGATAAAAAGCAAATTTACAAATACTGTTGAGCTTTTAAGTTACTCAGATCAACACGAATCTTATTTTGCATACAAAGAAGATTCTAAAGAAATTTTAATTTCTCCTCAAATTTTAAAATTTAACAAACTTAAAGAAGAAAATAACGAACTGATAGAAAATTTAAAATTAAAAAAATACAATACAAAATTTAATAAATCAAACATAATAAAGGAAAATGAATTCAAAAATATCTTAATAGAGGATTATTTAGAAAATAAGGATATTATTTTATTAGAAAAAAAAGAATTTGATCAAATTTTTGAAATTTTTAATTGAGAAACCGTTGATAAGGAAAAAGTTGGAAAGTATTTATTTGAAAACTTAACCAAAATTAATAATATAAACAATAATATAATTGAAAATAAAGAACTTTTAGTTCTAAAATTTTTAGAAGATTATGATTTTGGAAATTCATTAAACGAAAATAATTGTCCTATTTGTGGTAGTGAAAATAAAAGAAAAAAAATAATAGAAAAACTTGAAGATTTGCTACAAAAATATAATAAAGAACTACATTTTTTAGCTAACGAAATTAACATAAAATACCAAAATGTCGAAAAATTAGTAAATTACTATAAGAATAATAAATGAAAAGTTTTAAGTTTTATTGTTTTTAATGGTTTATATGAAAATCAGCAAGAAATGAAAAAAAACAAGGATAAATACGAAAAAAATAAAATATTAATGGAAGAAATACAAAAAGAAAGATCTAGTTATTCTGATTCAATAAAAAAAGCCAGCAAAGATTTAGAAATTATATTGTCGGAAATAATCGGAGAAAATGTATTTAAGTCTGAAATTAGTGATAATAATTTAAAAATAACGTTGCCAAGAAATGTTGCTAATTTTAGTACTGGTGAAAAAAACTTAATGTCAATTGTTGCTAGAATATTAAATTTTAAATTTAATTTAGAAATAGAATATTTGGTTTTAGATGACCCATTTACTAGTTATGATATTTCTAATAGACATTTAATAATGAAAATTTTAAAAGATACAATAGAATACTTTAATCATAATGATATTGATAAAAAAATAATTATCTTTACACACTCCTTTCATATTCTTAAAGAATTAAATATCAAAAAAGTTATAAACAATTTTTTCTGTATTGATTACAAAATTTTTGATGAAAGAAAAATTATAAAATTAGATTCGTTCTTTTTAAAAACTAATTTTAGAGATGAATTAATTAAAGATTGTAAAATTTTTAAATTTTTAATTTATGGTGATAAAAGCGCTGTAAACAACTTTTTTCATTGAAATTATGATAACGAAGAAGACTCCTATAGAGACTATGATCAAAAACGAATTTCTCCAAAAAATTTAATTGATTACTTTGAAAATTTTGATAAAAACCTTTTTGATGAACAACTTTTTTTTACTAATTACAAAGATAAAATTAAACTTCTAATATCTATAAGAGTTTGAATAGAATATAAGATCTGAAGTTCTTTAAATGATGAACTAAAACTCAAATGAAATGACCTTAATAAAAAGACTATAGGTAATAAAATTGATTTTTGTGAAAAAAATATTGATTTTTTTAAAGATATATATCCTAATTTAGAAAAGAATTTGCCTAATATTTTTGAAAAAATTCATGTCTTAAACAGCGAAAAGCATATTTTTGAGGACTTTTTGATAGATGAATTGTTTTTGTATTCGTTTGCTTTAAATACTCATTACTTTATTAAGTTGATTGAAAATCTTCAAAATGCATTTTCGAAAAAAATGTAATAATATAATAAAATATTTAAAAAATAAGATTGAGATTAGGGTGAAAGTATGATTAAATTAATTGTTTTAGATATTGATGGGACCATTATGCGTAATGGTAAAACTAATCCAGAGGATATACTAGCTTTAAAAAAAGCAATGGATCAAGGTATTGTGGTAACTTTAGCATCAGGAAGAAGTTCTTCATCAATGCATGAAATTGCTGCAAATATTGGTATTGATTTGGTTCAAACACCAATTATTGGTCAAAATGGTGGTCAAGTTTTTTACTTTCAAAAAGATTTAACTCCTAAGTTTGTTTACCGTAGTTTTTTTGTGAATGATGAAACAAACACACTTTTTGAATTAGCTAAAAATAAAAAAGTGAAACTATTTGCTTATACTGAAAAAGATAAGTGAGCATACGTTAATGTTAAATTTCATCCTTTTATTTGATTTATGAAAAAGAGAAGTCATCGAAAAGTAACTAACTTTAAACTTGATAATCCAAAAGCTTATCAAGTTTCAAAAATGGTAGCTTTTGGTTCAAAAAAGAAAATGAATAAATTTAGAAAAGAAGTTGAAGCTATGGGATTTCCTGCTTTTGCTTTTTCATATGTTTCTAATGCAGCTGCTAATATTGAAATTGTTCCGAAAGGAATTAATAAAAGTATTGGGTTGGCAAAAGTTGCAGAATTATTAAAAATTAACCAAAATGAAGTTTTGTATTTTGGTGATGGAGAAAACGATATAGAAGCAATTCAATGAGCCGGAACTGGAGTTGCAATGGGCAATGCCAAAGATAAAATTAAAAATGTTGCTAATGATGTTACTTTGTCATTTTATGAAGCTGGGGTAGCCCACTATCTTAATGAACAAATCTTTAAAGAAGATTAAGATATTTTGATAGAATTAGAAAATGAGGTATTAAACATGATTAAAATGATTGTCATCGATATTGATGGAACAGTTTATCAAAATAATAAAATTAATAAAGAAGATGCCATAGCTTTGCAAAAAGCTAAAGAACAAGGTTTCAAGGTTGTTATTGCAACTGGTCGTAGTAGTACAACCATTTATAATGTTGCTCAACAATTAGGAATTCTGGACGAAAATATTCCCTTCGTGGCTCAAAACGGTGGTCAAGTGTTTACATTTCAAGATAATGGTGAAGTTAAAATACACTATTCTGTTAACTTTGATAGTAATCAAACACAAACAATTTTTGAATTAGTTGAACAACATAATGCTGAAGCTTTTTGTTTTACCATTAATGAAGAAATTGCTTATGTAAATTCTGAAAACAATCCTTTTTTGAAATACAATGAAACTGAAAATGTCTATCTTTATAAAGATTCTCAAAGTCTAGAAGCTCCAATTTCTAAATTTATGTTATTTGGTGAACGAGATAATATGTTGCAATTGAAATTAAAAATTAAAAATCATGGTTTTGAAATTTATTCATTTAGTTTTTCTAGTGATCCTAAACAAAATATTGAAGTTAACCCTTCAGGAATTAATAAAGCTAAAGGTTTAGAATATGTTATTAATAAATTTGATATCAAACCAGAAGAAGTAATTTATTTTGGAGATAGTGAAAACGATCTAGAAGCAATTAAATGAGCCGGAATTGGAGTTGCGATGGGCAATGCAATTCCAAGTGTTAAAGAAGTTGCTAATACAATTACTTTAGATGTTGAAGAAGCCGGAGTAGCACATCACTTAAATAAATTTATTTTAAAATAGTCAATAGTTGATAAAACAGCAGCGAAATGAATTTTTTATTTCGCTGCTGTTTTATTTTGTGATTTTTTATTTTAAAGAATTTGTAAAATTTATTACATTTTTAAAAGCATAGTTTATAGATGCTTGCTAATTAATTTATTGGTTTTAACATGGTATATTAAATTTGTAATAAAATGTGAATTTAGATAGTTATTAGAAACGAGATTTTATGACTCTAAGAAATAAATTATTAGCAATTGTTCAAACTAGTTCAAATCAAGTTAAAGTTTCTATTTCCAATGTTCTTTTGAGATCTTATGATGATGGGGGAAAGTATACAATTTCTGAGCTTTCCATAATGTCCTACACTTCTAAATCATCGATAACAAAATTTGCAATAAACCTGGGTTACAAAGGATACAAAGAATTACAATTCGTTTTAGAAAATGATATAGCAAATTTTAATCAAAATTTTGAATTTAATAATGAGAAGAATATGTTTGATGAAACTTGAGATTCAATTAAAGAATTTACTATCAATATGGTTTCTTACATAGAAATTTTTAAAGATGATTTAATTAAAATCAACGAACACATTAAAAACAAAAAAATAAATTTAATTTGAAGTTATAGTTTAGAACAATCTATTAAAATCTTTGCCGGAATTTTAAAACAAAAAGGATATTATACAAACTATTCTCCAATAAATAATACTAATTTTTCTATAAATATCGATGCACGTGATGAATTGTTTCTCATTTTTGTAAGTGGAACAGATAATGAACGAATTTTTAATTTATTTAAAAAAATCAACGACAAAAATATAACATATTTGTTTCTGACTCATTCTGTTTCTAATTCATTTTTAAAACCTAAACCTAATTTTAAAATGAATATTGATTTTGAAAATGAAAGTTTAGGTTATACAAAACGACAATTATTTTTGTCGTATTTAATTACTCAAATTTCAAAAAACATAAAATAGTTTTTAATTTAGAAATTTTTTTCTAGTGTATTTTCCTTTTCCTTTTTATTTTTTTAAAAAAATAAAATAATGGTGAGTTTAACTCATTAGAAAGGAAAAAATGGAGAAGGAAATTTTTAAAAACAAATATTCAAAACAATTAGATTTGATATTGCCCTTAGTTGGTGGTGTTGAAAATTTTAATAATCATTATAATTGCATGACTCGATTAAGAATGAATATAATTGACAAGGAAAAAGTCAAAATAGATCAATTAACAAAATTGCCATTTATTAAGGGTAGTGTTTGAAAAGGGACAGAACTTCAATTAATAATTGGTGGTGAAGTATATAAATTAAAAGATGCTTTAGATGTCGTTATAAATGGCTATGTGCAATCAAAAACAATTTCAACAACTAAGGAAATCATTCCCCAAAAAAGTCTAAAAGATAAATTTATTGGTTCAATATCAGGGGTTATGGTTCCGATAATTCCTATTTTAATGGCATCGGGATTATTAATGGGATTAAGATCTATTTTAGTTCAAACAGGTGCAGTTGTTTCTCCTGGAAGAAATGTTCCAATAGAATCTTTAGATTGATTGTCTGCGTTATTTTACATAATATCTGAGGTTGGTATTGGATTTGTAGGAATATTTATTTGTATTAGTACAGTGAAATTTATGGGCGGAAACACAATAATGGGAGCATTTGTTGGATTGGCTATTGCCTCACCATATTTAACATGAATTTCGGGCTATGAATTATTTAATATATGAATAATAGATTTTAAAATTATGGCCTACAAAAATCAATTATTGCCTCATATAATTGCAGGAATTATATATGTTTTATCTGATAATTGAATTAAAAAATGAATGCCAACAACAGTAGATATTGTTTTTAGACCATTTCTAGCTTTTTTAGTTTCAGTAATTTCAATATTTTTAATATTGGGACCTATTTTATCAATTATAGAATCATTGGTAAATCAAGGTGTTACATGAATGGGTAATTTTCCTTATGGTATCGGTGCTGGAATATTTGCATTTTTGTGACAACCACTTGTTTTGACCGGTATGCATTTAGCTGTAGCTACTCCACTTATTGCAACTACTACTCCTGAAGCCCCTAATGTTCTTTATGGAGTAATGCAAATAGCCGTGCTTGCCCAAAGTGCTGCTGCATTAGCTGTGGCAATTAAAGCTCAAAACCCAGAAGTTAAACAAACTGCTTATGGTTCTATTCCGGCTGGTTTATTCGGAATTACAGAACCTATAATTTATGGGGTAAATTTACCACGAATTCTACCTTTTGTTGCAGCATCCATTGGCGCTGGTGTTGGAGGTTTGGTTGCTGCACTTTCTGGATTGGCGGCTTATACTCCTGGAGGAGCGGGCTTACTAGCTGTTACTAGATATATCTCTGGTGGCCCTGACATGATCGCTCTATTTTTTATGGGTGTAGGTATAGCTTGAGCATGCTCTTTTATTCTTACTTTTGTTTTTTACAAAGAAAGACAGTCTGAAAAACATGAAATTAAAAAAGCAAATAAATTATTAATTAAATATATAAAATCTATAAATGTTAATCTTTCTAAAGAATCAAACACTTTATTTAAAAATAAACTAGTTTTATTAGAACATTTTTTAACAAAACAAATTTTAATTTTAATTAAAGATTTTGAAAAAAATTTATGAAAATTTTTAAAATTAGAAATAAAAAAGAATCATTTAAAAGAAAAAGAAGAACTAATTAAAAGTAAATTTTTAAAAAAATCTGATAAATATATTGAAAAAAATAAACAAAAATATAATTACTTTTTAAAAAAATCTGAACAATTTAATTACAATGAAAAAATCCACAATATTGAAACCCAAATTTCAAAAATTCTAATTGAAAAAAAATCAAAACAATATGAATATAATAAAATGCAGCAAAACTTTTTAATCTTAGCTGAAAATATAATTAACGACATCGAAAAACATAATAAAAATTTTGTTTTAGATAATATTATGAATAATTATTATAATGCGATAAATTCTTTATATATTAGTTACAAAATGACAGAACGAAAAGATAATTTATTTGAACTACCTAAAAAAAGATGAGGTAAAAAACATGAAAAATAAATTTCCCAAAAATTTTTTGTGAGGTGGTTCAACTAGTGCATATCAATTCGAAGGTATGTTTAAAGATGAAACTAAAAAAGCAGATAGTATTATGGATAATTTCATTAATAATAATTTACAAAATTCGTATTTTGAAATTGCCTCAGATCATTATCATAATTGAAAAAATGATATTGCTTTAATGGCTGAAATGGGATTTAAATGTTATCGTTTTTCAATATCTTGACCAAGAATAATAAAAAATTTAAAAGGAGAAGTTAATGAAAAGGGAATTGAGTTTTATAAAAATATTTTTTTAGAATTAAAAAAATATAATATAAAATCTGTTGTTACAATTTTTCATTTCGATTACCCGCTTTTCATTAATGAAATAGGCGGTCTACAAAATAAAGAATTTATTAACCAATTTAAAAAATATTCAAAAATATTATTTGAAAATTTTGGGCAATTAGTTGATTATTGATTAACAATAAATGAATTATGTAATTTTTATTTTGCTGGAGAAATAATTGGTCTAAATGTTAAAAAAGATTCAAAAGAAATTTGACAAATTATTCATAATCTTAATGTTGCTCAAGCAGAAGCTATTAACTTGTGTCATGAAATGATACCAAACTCAAAAATTGGTCCAGCGCCTAATGTTAAACCCATTTATGCTGGTTCTACAAAACCAATTGACAATATAGCAAGATTAAATTTAAATAATTTTAGAAATTGGGCTTATTTGGATGTAGCATGCAAAGGCGAATATAATAAATTTTTTATAAATTATCTTAAAAAAAACAAGCAAATGTTTTCAATTACTGAAGAAGAAAAAATGATTTTAAAAAAATCTAGACCAGATTTTATAGCGTTTAATTATTATTCTTCAAATACAGTCAAAATATCAACACAAACTAATGACTTTAATAAAAAATGAGATCAAGAAAATGGAATTTTAATAGACAATTTTGCATGTCAAATTAAAAACGAAAATTTGGACAAAACTCAATTTGGATGAGAAATTGATCCAATCGGTTTGAGAATTATTTTAAGAGAAGTTTATGATAGATATAATTTACCAATAATGATTACCGAAAATGGGCTTGGTGCCTATGATGAAAAAACTTTAGATAATAAAATACATGATCAATACAGAATAGATTATTATAAAAAACACTTAGAACAAATGTCTTTAGCCATAGAAGAGGGAGTTGATTTAATTGGATATATGCCATGAAGTGCTATAGATTTGGTTTCAACTCATCAAGGAATTAAAAAGAGATATGGTTTTGTATATGTGGATATAAATGACAATGGTGAAGGTTCGCTTGAAAGATATAAAAAAGACAGTTTTTATTGATATCAAAAAGTTATTCAATCTAATGGAGGAGAACTTTAAAAAATGAAAAAACTTAAATTTGATAAAAAATTTTTAATTGGAGGAGCAGTTGCCGCAAATCAAATAGAAGGTGCTTACGATATAAAAAATAAAGGCTTAAGTATTGCTGATTTACGTAGATATAATTCAAAATTAGATAGAAAAAATATCAATACAGAGAGACCGATGACAAAGGAAAAAATTATGGATGCTTTGTCGTTTAATCCAAAATTTATTTACCCTAAAAGATTCGGAATAGATTTTTACTACAAATATAAGGAGGATATTGCTTTATTTGGAGAAATGAAAATGAATGTTTTTAGAACATCAATTGCATGAACAAGAATTTTTCCAAATGGAATAGAGGAAAAACCTAATCAAGACGGTTTAGATTTTTATAAAGATATTTTTGAAGAATGTAAAAAATATAATATTGAACCATTAGTAACTATAAGTCATTATGAAACACCATATTATTTGATAAAAGAATATGGTGGTTGAAAAAACAAAAAGCTAATTAATTTATTTATTCATTTTGCAAAAACAGTATATTCTGAGTATAAAGAAATTGTTAAATATTGAATGCCATTTAATGAAATAAATGCAGCTATTTATAGCAAATGAGCTGGGGCTGGATTAATGGATGATGAAGATAATTTGACAGCAAGCGTTCATCAATCAATGCATAATTTATTTGTCGCAAATGCACTTGCTGTAAAAGTGGGTCATGAAATAAATTCTAATTTCATGATAGGTTGCATGATTGCCGGGATGCAATCGTACCCAATAACCTGCAAACCCGAAGATGTATTAGCAACTTTAAAAGATCAACAACTAAAAAAATATTTTTTCTTTGATGTAATGTGTAAGGGTTATTATCCATCGTATTATAAAAAATATTTAAAAGATCAAAAAATTCAAGTAGACGCAACACCAGAAGAATTAGAAATTATTAAAAATAATATTGTTGATTATTGTGGTTTTAGTTATTATATGTCAGGAACTTCAGGTGAGCAAATTTCAAAAGAAAATGAAGGTAATTTAATAACCATGGGTAAAAACCCTTATTTAAAATCCACAGAATGAGGATGACAAATTGATCCTATTGGTTTGAAGATTATGATGCATGAATTATGAGATAGATACCAACTACCGCTATTCATTGCAGAAAATGGTATAGGTGTCACAGAAGTTTTGAATGATAATAACACAGTTGAAGATGATTATAGAATAGAATATTTAAAATTGCATTTACAAAATATTTTGGAAGCTATCGATGAAGGTGTAAATTGCTTCGGGTATACGATGTGAACACCAATTGACATAATTTCTCACGGAACTAGTGAAATGTCTAAAAGATATGGATTAATATTTGTCGATCAAAATGATTATTGTGAAGGCACTAAAAAAAGATATAAAAAGAAATCTTTTGAGTGATTTAAAAAATTTCGAGAAACAGGATATTTATAAAAATTTATTTAATTTTTAATGTTCGCTTTTGCGAACATTTTTAAATTATTAAAATCAAATTTTAGTTATAGTTTTAATAAAAAATATTAAATTATTGCACATTCTTGTAATAATATTGGAAATAATAAATTCTTAAAAGTTTAAAAAAATGATTTTTTTAAACTATTTATTATAAAATAAATGAGAACTAAATTGGAGGTGAAATAGTAATGTTGAAAATGATTAAAAATATATATTTAGCGAATGCAGAACAGTACTTAATTTTAGAATGATTAAACGTTGCTATTGCGCATACCAATCGCTATGAAATAGTATTAGAAACTGAAAGTCTCTCCCTTAATTAGAAGCTATTTATTTAAAGGCATTTTTTAATGTGCCTTTTTAGCTTCATTTTTTGTATTTAAAAATTAAAATATTAAAAAACTAGGAGAATTAACATGGAAAACAATATTATTGAAATTAGAAATGTGACCAAAGATTATGATGGTCGTGTCGTTTTGAAAGGAATCAGTTTCAATGTCCGTGAGGGTGAGTTTATTACTCTTTTAGGACCTTCGGGTTGTGGAAAAACAACAACTTTAAGAATTCTTGGTGGTTTTGAAAACCCAAATGCCGGGGAAGTTTTATTTGAAGGCAAGAATTTGTTACCAATTAAAATTAATAAACGTCAAATTAATACTATTTTTCAATCTTATGCATTATTTCCACATTTAAATGTATTTGAAAACATTGCCTTTGGATTAAAAAATAAGAAATCAAAAAAGGAATTAATTGAACGTGAAGTTATGAAACAAATTCGTCAAGTTGGTCTTGAAGGTTTCGAAGACAAAAGAGTTACTGATTTGTCTGGGGGACAACGTCAACGTGTGGCGATTGCTCGTGCTTTAGTTATGAAACCAAGAGTTTTATTGCTAGACGAACCAATGGCGGCATTAGATGTACATTTACGAAAAACGATGCAAGAAGAATTAAAACGTTTGCAAAAAGAAATTGGAATCACTTTTATTATGGTTTCTCATGATCAAGAAGAAGCTTTAGCAATGTCTGATCGTATTGTGGTTTTAAATGAAGGAACTATTCAACAAATTGGTACTCCAACAGATATTTATAATGAACCAGAAAATTTATGAGTCGCTAGATTTATTGGTTCATCAAATGTTATTCAAGATGCAGTTTTTATTAAAGATAAATTAGTTAATTTTGATGGCAAAGATTTTGAATGTGTAGATAATGGATTTGGAATTGATGAAGACAACATCGATTTAGTTATTAGACCTGAAGATATTGATATTCGTAAACCCAATATCGGATTTTTTAATGGGGAAGTTACTAACGCTATTTTTAAAGGTGTTTATTGAGAAATTACTGTTAATACCACCAAAAAGAGACAATGACTTGTTCATACAACTGACTTTTTTGAAATTGGAACCAAAGTTTCAATTAAATGAAATGTTGAAGATATTCATGTAATGTGGAAAGAAATTGATAATTAAAACTTTTAAAAAAGAAAGGAGCAAAATATGCCCAAACTTCGAAAAAAAGTGGTTGAAGAAAATTTCAACCAAGCAGAATTGGATACAGCAATTGATCAAGAAGTAAAACGTCAATCAAGATTGCAATTTAAAGATTTATCTAAAGCTTTTAGTAATACTAAAATATTTAACTTTGCCAAAGATAAAGCATGACCTATTTTATTACCATTTTTTATTGTCATGTTATTTTTGATTGTTCTACCATTAGTGTCAATTATTATTTATTCAGTTGTGCAACCAACAGGCAATGCAATTATGTTTAAGGTGACTTTTGAAAATTTTATTCAAATGTTTACCAGTTCATCAATTATGTTAGCTTTGTCTTTGTCAGTAGCTTATGCTTTAATAGCTGCTTTATTATGCGTTATTATTGGGTATCCGATTGCATTAATCATGGCGCAATTAAAATCAAAAATATTAGCAAGAAATATGTGAGTTTTAGTAACGATGCCAATTTGAATTTCGATGTTACTAAAAATTTTAGGTTTACAAACATTTTTTTACATGTTAAGTCCTACATTTATCGGAACTCCAATTTCAGTTATTGTCGGAATGGTATATATGTTTTTACCATTTGCAATAACTCCAATTTATGATTCATTAGAATCTCGTCAATTGGATTTAGAAGAAGCAGCCAAAGATTTGGGTGCTTCTAGTTGAAAATCATTTTGATCAGTTACTTTCAGATATTCTATTCCTGGTGTTTTAACAGCATTTTCGTTAGTAATTGTGCAAGCCGCAACTTCACTAATTGTTGTTCATTATCTTGGAGACGGAAAAGTTCAATTGATTTCTTCAGTAATTGAATCTTATTTCTTTAAAGGAAATAATTTTGGTTATGGCGCCGCTATATCTGTCGTTTTAACGGCAATGATTTTCTTATTAATGTTAATTATTCGTTTATTGAGTAATAAATTTGAAACGAAAGGTAAAAGAAAATGAAAAAATTCTTCAAAGGTAGTTACTTCGCAATTATAATGGCCTTTATTTACATTCCGATAATAATAATGATTATTTTTTCATTTAACTCGGGAGGAACAACTTTCTCATTTCTTGGTTGAGATACCAAATGATATGGAGAGTTTATTAATAATTCACCATTTGTAAAATCGATTATAACTTCATTATTTGTGGCTGTTATTTCAACAGCCGTATCGCTAGTCATTGGAACAATGGCAGCGATAGGACTTAGCAGAACTAAATCGGTGACTCAAAAATCATGATTTAATGTCGCTAACATTCCTCTTATAAACGCTGATGTTGTTACAGCCGTTTCTTTAATGATTATTTTTATTGTTTCAGGAATGAGTTTTGGAATTGGAACTTTGATCATGGCCCACATTTCATTTAACGTTCCTTACGTTCTAATTACTGTAATGCCAAGATTGAGAAAAATTGATAAATCTTTACTTGAATCAGCACAAGATTTGGGTGCTAAACCATACCAAGTTTTATTTAAAGTGATATTACCAATTTTAAAACCAGCAATTATCACTGCTGCAGCAATTGCTTTTGCAATGAGTTTTGATGATTTTATCATTTCTTATTTTACTGGTGGAAGTCAAACTAACGTATCAACATTTATTTATACAGCAAAAAAAATTAAACCATTTATTTTTGCTTTTGGAACTATTTTGGTTGGAGCTATTGTTTTAGTAATAATTGGATGAAATGCATTTGCAATTTTTAAACAGCACAAAGAACAAAACAAAGAAGCAATTAAATCTGGTTTATATAAACAAAAACAAATTCATAAATTAAATTTAGCAATTGATGAATTAGTAGCAATTATTGAATCAGGACAAATTATTAGACCAACAAAAAAAATCAATCTTTGAGTTAAGTATTGATTTGTAAATTTAAAATTAAAATGAATTGCTTCAAGAAACTTTGATAAAAAAATTGCTAAATTAGAATGAAAGCAATCACGAATTAAATCACAAATAAATAAAGAAAAGCGTTATTATTCACGTCGTGATAATACAAAAAAACAATTGAAAAAATTAAATGCACAATTAGCAAGAACTAAGACAGATGTTAAAAAAGCAGCTAAATTAACTCTTCAAATTGAAAAACTTGAAGATAAATTAATTTTTTTAAATGAAGAAATTGAATACATTGAAAATCGTGATGAATTATCTAAGCAAAAAGCCAAAGAAATTCAAAATGATATCAAAAAGTTAAAATACAACTTTAAAAAAGAAATTAAACCTTCAAAGAAAACTATTTCTTGATACAACAAAAAAATTAAAGAATTAGAACAATGAAAAATTGAAGTTGAAGAAGGTAAAAATCATTACAAACTACGCTTGGTTGTGGAACGTTTAAAAAATGTTAAAGAATTAAACTATAACCAAATTATTTTATTAAATGAAAAGTCTTTACATTTATACAATTTAACTCATCCTAAAAAATCTTTAACTTCAAAATTAGATTATCAAATTTTAAAAACTAAAAATGAAAATGAAAAACAAAATTTAATAATTGAAAAACAAGCTCAATTATTAAAATTCAATAATAAATATTTTTTCACAATAGATAAAAAGCTTCAAGATTTGAATTTTTTCTATCGTAAAGTTGAAAAATTGAAAAACAAATTAAATCCTCCCGATGATAGAGAAATTATTCATACTAAAGGATTTATTGTTAGAAGTTGAAAAATAATTGCTGTTTCCTTAATTGGTTTATCAGCTTTTGCTGGCTTAACAGTTGCGTATATTAAAAACAATATTTATGATTTAGTAATTGGTAATTGAGGAGAGTATATTGATCCAGATATTATTACTGATTTTGAAAAAAAATACGGAGTAAAAGTTAATTATCAAGAATATGATTCTAATGAAACTTTGTACAACAAGTTATATACATTTAACTATGATGTTATGGTACCAAGCGATTATATGGTTCAAAAATTAGCTCAAGAAAACGCATTATTAAAATTGGATTATAGCAAATTAAACGTTAAAGGTACTATTGATGGTAAGGATTTAAATCCTAATAAACCCCAAGAAGGTCAAGAACAGGTTGAACTTGTTAGTGGACTTTTAGAAACAATGCACAGCTCAAAGGCTAAAGAAAGTGAAGAAGATTCGAAGTTATATCCTGAACAAACACAATCAACAGGAACAATTTTGAGTTATGCTATTCCATATTTTTGAGGTGATTTAGTAATGGTTGTTAACCCTACAGAAGCTAATAAAGAATTTTTAACAAGTAACGGAGTAAACATAGATCCAAATACTAACGAAATAATTTCGACAACTTTATCTTGAGATTTGTTATGAAAAGCTAAAGATGCAAATAAACGTTTAGCACTAAATTCTGATCCTAAAAACATTTTTATGTTGGCTGCTGAAAAAAATTATCAAAAAGTTAATTTAAATAAAATTACAGAAGTAGATGTTGCAGCTAAAGATGTTAAAAATTTAATTTTAGCAAACAACGTTTCTTTAAATGGTGATGACTTAATTACCAAAGTTTCCTTAGGTCAATTCGATTTTGCCCTAATGTATAATGGTGATGCTTTGTATGCAAATCAAGTTTATAATCATGAAGATGATGAAGACGATTCAAATGATGGTGAAACTAAATTTATATATGGACGCCCCAACAAAAAAAATGTAACAACGGGTTATAACGAAGGAACTAATATTTTTTCCGATAATATGGTTATTTCTAAAAAGTCTAATCACCAAGATTTAGCTTACTTATGAGTCAATTTCATTTTAGAAAATATGAATCTTATTACAAGTTATGTAGGTATTCCTTCTCCATCGCAAAGTGCAATGGATGAAATGTTGGCAGAAGATGGAGATTTCGCAGATTATCCTGATTTGTACAAACCTAAAGATGTTTATGAAGGTCTATCCGAAGAAGGGAAACAATTATCTTTCCAATATCAAGAAGGTATTGATGATTACTTAGTTGATCAATATAACAATATTGTTTCAGGAAAAATAGGTTAAAAAGTTAACTGAAAATGATAATTATTGAACATTTGAAATAAAGTGTATTATTCGAAAGTGATATTTTTGTAGTTAATATACTTTTATGATAATTTTCTTTCTTTGACAAAAAGTGTTTTTATTTAAATATCAAGGTCAAAGATTCCATGATAAAACGCAAATTACTAATGTTTAAATATAATAAAATTTACATTGAAACCTTTAAAATTTTAAAAAACATAAATATTAAATAATAATATAAATACATCCAGTTAATAATGTGTCATCCACTTTATTTTCAGCATACAAATTTTCTCCTAAAACAAATGGTTTTAAATAATTTTGAAAAAATAAAATATTTACTAGATAATTTAGAATTAACATTTTTTTCAGATTAAAAGCAAAAAACTTAAACAAAATAATTTTAAAACAGTCAAAAAATTTGTCGATAAGTGTGTTTTAATATTAAAAATATTAAAAGTTTTTTTAAAAACAAAAAACAAAGTAAAGAATTTTTTATTCAAAAATTTATAAAGATAGTTTTTTGAATAAATTTAAAAACCAATATATAAAACAAAAAGCAGTTTTCACTGCTTTTTTACATTTTTAGATAAATAAGTTTCAAATATTTTTACAAATTTATTTATTCTAAACGAACTCCTACTCCTATATCAGCAGATAGAAAAGCATCAGAACGTGAATTAGAAGTTATAACGGCTTGTTCTAATAAAAATTGTAGATAATAATTACCCTTTTCTTCATATCATGTATATCCTATTCAGGTTTGCACTCAACATTTGGCAAGAGTTTCACTCACTTCTTTATCAACAATTGTAGTCGAAGTGTATTTATCAAAATTTTCTTCGTTTACACTATTGATTTTTACATTATTGTAACTTTCGAACGCTAAATGCAGATTTTTAGGTCAATCTCAGTGACCTCTAGTTTTATCTCATCTTCATTCTACGTTCCTTCCAGCCTCTACAAAATTGAAGTATTTGTAATTAGGTTTTTGTTTTCCTAAATTTAAGGTTAACATTGAATTTAATTTTGGTTTGTCTTTTGTAGTTCCTATTATATCATAAGCTGTTTTAATTTCTTTAGTGTGATTAGAATTCCAATAAAATGTTTGCGGCACTGGCACTACGGATCCTTCTTTTTGATATTCTGTTTCAAAAGAAATTTTATATCCGCTTAGTATTTGATATTTTGTTAATTCTAAACTCGGAATGTAAGAATAAAGATTCCCTACAATTGATTCATTGTCTGCGATTGCTGTAAATATAATAGAATATTTATAAACTTTTTCAGTCACATTTGATGAAAATTCAACATCTACTGTTGCGTTTTCTATTTTTCAAGTTTTTGCATTTAAAATTTTTCCCATTGCAGTATTTGATAATTCAATTTTTCCTGCTTCTGATAAACCATTAAATTTACCTTGGCTAGATTTTATAATTAAATTCCCCGCGTCATTACTTGCAACTTCTTCTTTTATTTCTTTAACAAAAGAAGAAAATTCATTTGTATAATCTTTAATTCCTGCAATAAAATTTCCATTTGAATCAATAAATTTTTTATTATCAATATTCAATTCAAATTTTTTTTGAATAATTTCTTTGTTTTTATTAATTTGATTAATATTTTGTGTTTCAAAAATAGCTGGTGCAATAAAACTTGTCGGTGTTATCATTGCACTTATCATCGTAATTAATTTTATCATTTAATAAATCCTCCATTAAAAATTTATGTTAAACATTTTTGTAAAAAAATTATCTTTTCCGCATTTTAATAAAATCCTCAAAAAATTTAGATTTATTCATATTCTTTAACGCCCTCTCCCTTTAGTAAAAAAAACTTTTTCATTTTCTATAATTTTCTATAAAGTTATTTAATATGTAAGTTAAATATGAATTTATTATAAGACCAAATTATTGCAAAAACATTAAAATAATTTAAATTAAAAAAAATATTGATTTTTTTATTTTACTACTTGATAATATATAATACTTGATATAGTATAGTAGTGGAGAAAAAAGAATGGATATTCAACTTAAAAAAGGAATTTTAGAATTAGTCATTCTTAAATTCCTAAGTAGTAGAGATTATTATGGCTATGAATTAAATAAAGATATTAACGAAATTTTACAACTCAATGAATCAACAGTTTACGCTTTGTTAAAAAAATTAATTGAAAAAAATTTATGTATTCAATATATTAAAAATTCCGATAATGGTCCATCTCGCAAATATTATCAAATTACGACATTAGGAATGCAACATCTAAAAAATTTAGAGCAAGAATGAATTGAATTTAATATGAAAATATCAGTTCTACTAGGAGGAGAATATTATGAATAAAGAAAAAAATATGAAGATAAAAACTTTTCAAAATTACCAGATCAATGTTAAAAAACATGCTAAATTACATAATAAATATAAGAATATGTGATTAAAAAATTTAAACAAAGCTTTATTCTTTTTAGAAGATGCTGATCGCCAAGATTTTATTAGTTCTTATGAAGAAATGATTCGTGACAAAGTAGAACAAGAAAACATTTCTGTTGTTGATGCCATTAATAGCTTTGAACCAATTCCTGCAATTGCAAATTCTATTTATGAAGAATTTAGAGACACTGATAAAATTAAAAAAAATGAAAGTGTTTATAGAGAAAGCAAGGAATATACTTTCTCAAATGCTTTTACAAGAATTTGTTTAGCAATTTTTGTGGAACCTTGAAATATAGTGCTGTTAGCTTTTTGAGCAATATCGATATTTATTTTAGGTTTACTTTTGATTGGGATCATAGCAATTCCTGTTTTCGGAATCTGGTCATTCTTCATTTTAGAAACAATGCCTGCAGCTGGAATATTTGTATTATCATTATTTGTGACCCCGTTATATTTTTTTACTGTTTGAACATTATTTTCTATTTTTTTTATTTTGTTTAGAGAACAATATGTTTTTACTGTTTGAATTATTGATAACCAAAATTCTACAATCAAGAAAATAAGAAAAAGAAATTTATTTAATCTTTACACAGTTGTTAAACCTAAAATTTGAGTAACTATTACAATAATCTTTTTCATTGTAACAGCATCGTTATCATCAATAACTTTTGCAACTAGTAAAGGAATTTTCGTTTTTGATAATAACGCTTTCGAACACAAAACTATTACAAAATTTAATGATAATGAATTAATTGAAGGAGGAAATAATGAAGGGAATAGTCAACATTTTAATCTTCGCATCACAAGTCCTTATGAATTTAAAGTTATTGCAGAAACGAATATGCAAAGTGATGAAATTGAAATAATTGAATATTCAAAAATGCAATCACAATTCAAAAACAGAATTGCACACAAATCATCTACAAACAATGATGTAACAGATGTTAGCATTTCTATTAATCCAGAATCTTGAACCTACTACACATTCGGTTGGCCAATAGTTGTCGTTAAATTTGAATTGCATATCAATCCCGAAAATAAATTTTTCAACAATATTATTTTTAGACATTAGAGTTACTTAAACTTTTTTATTGGCTATTTCAAAAAGTTCTTACTTGTTTTATAATAAGTAAGTAATTTTATTGGTACCATGGCCAAGTGGCTAAGGCATAGGTCTGCAACACCTTGATCGTCGGTTCGAATCCGACTGGTACCTCCAGTTAAAAAACAAAACCCTTTAGAAATTTCTATTTCTAAAGGGTTTTTAATTAATTATTTGTTTTATTTTTGTGCTTGGATTAAATGTCATAGTGTAAATTCACTAAAATCATAAGTCCCTACTTCATATGTTGTGTTAGTTCCAATTTGATCTTCTGGGACCTCGTTTTCTGATTCTAAATTTTGTCTTTCATCTCTAATTGTGTGAACACCTTCTGCAAGTATTAATTGTGCCCCTTCAACTTTAATTTTTTCTCCCTTTAACTTTTGACCTGCTTCTTCGTGTGTTGAAGGGATAGTTACATCACCTTTTTCTTCCATAATGTTTTTGGCTGCTTTATTTAACTCTTCTAATATTTCATTTTCATTATTAAAAGTTATTAAATCCTTAACTTCATTGAATTCTATATCAAAATCAGTTTCGTTATGTGAAAGCATTGTTCAAACACCATATTTTAAATCATCTATTGTAATTGCTTTAATTTGATCACTGGGTACGTTTAAATCTAGTCACATATTTTTTTGAATCATTATTTCAATAGATTCTTTACCGTAAGGAACTTCGAAGCCATTATATTCAACTTTTCTTCCTGAAAGTTCTGTATATTCTTCTTTCGCAATTTCTAATTTTTCATCAATTTTTGCTTTTTCATTTTCCAATTCTATTTTTATAGCTTTTAATTGATCAAGATCAAGTTCATTGATATTTTCGATATTTTTTGTAACTTTTTGATTGTTATTTTTACTTAATTCCTCGATCTTTTCATTTACTCTATTCAAATCGTTTTCTACTTCAGTCTTTTGTTCAATTAATGTTTGAATTTCGTTTCAAATACTTCTTGATTCTTCTTCGATATTTTTAACATCATCTGTACATGCCAAAACAGTAAATCCACTTGATGCAACAAGACCTAATGATCCCATAATTGATAATAGTTTTTTCATTTATTCTCCTTTGAAATTTAGATAGATACCTGACCTATTAATTTCCGATATCACCCCTATATTAATACATTGGTTTTTACTTTTTACAAGACTATAAAAGTGTTAAAAATGAAAAAAAATAAATTTGTTTAAAATATTCATTTTATAAGTGTTTTCATTCATTTTATAAGTGTTTTTCAGTGTAATCTGTATTATTTTCAATGTTATTTTTGTCCTTAAACTATTATCAAAATTTAGATTCTCAATATATAAAAAAACCAATTGTTTTTTTCTTGGCAAAAATTATGTAATTTAACACTTTTCTATTTAAAAATGAAGTATGATTTTATTGTGTGCTTTAATGTAGAAAAGTTAAAAATACACTTGATATAATGTTTGTTTATTTGCTATAATGTAAAAGTCGTTGTTGGACACTGCGACAAACACTAAATATCAAAAGCGCTTATGCGCCCTTAGATCAATTGGATAGATCGTTTGACTACGGATCAAAAGGTTAGGGGTTCGAGTCCCTTAGGGCGCACCATTTTGAAATCAAATTGATATTTATTGTTTTACATAACCATAAATATCATTATTCGGGAAATGGCTCAGCTTGGTAGAGCATTCGGTTTGGGACCGAAGGGTCGCAGGTTCGAATCCTGTTTTCCCGACCATTTATGGGCCCTTAGCTCAGCTGGGAGAGCACCTGCCTTGCACGCAGGGGGTCGACGGTTCGATCCCGTTAGGGTCCACCATTTTATTAACGGCGGGGTAGCTCAGTTGGTTAGAGCGTTCGGTTCATACCCGAAAGGTCGGGAGTTCAAGTCTCCCCCCCGCTACCATTTATCATTATTATTGGACCTTTAGCTCAGTTGGTTAGAGCATCCGGCTCATAACCGGACGGTCATTGGTTCAAGTCCAATAAGGTCCACCATTTTTTGAAAACAAACATGGTTGGATGATGTCGGATAAACATAACGGAAGATTACCCAAGTCCGGCTGAAGGGATCGGTCTTGAAAACCGAGAGTCGGGGAAACCCGAGCGGGGGTTCGAATCCCTCATCTTCCGCCATTTAAAAATTAAATAGTGTCGCGGGATGGAGCAGTTGGTAGCTCGTCGGGCTCATAACCCGAAGGTCGTTGGTTCAAGTCCAGCTCCCGCAACCATGGCCCCATAGCGAAGTTGGTTATCGCGCCTCCCTGTCACGGAGGAGATCACGAGTTCGAGTCTCGTTGGGGTCGCCATTTTTTATAAGGTCGTGTAGCTCAGTCGGTAGAGCAGCAGATTGAAGCTCTGCGTGTCGGCGGTTCAATTCCGTCCACGACCACCATTTGAAATTAAAACACAGTATCAATAACTGAATTTAGATTAAAAGCAAGACATTCTATGTATTTTAGAATGTCTTGCTTTTTTTATTTTTAGATAAAAATCAAATTTTTAAATTCATACGATAAGTGTTGTTTTTTGTTTTTTTAGTTTTAAAATAAAAATCATAACATAGTGCACTTGTTATACAAAAACCAATCTAACATTCATGTTAAACATATTAGAAAAGAGGATTAAAATTATGAAAAAATTACTAACAGTTTTAGGAACCTTAGGATTGACAGCAGTAGCTGGTGCTACTGTTGTTTCTTGTGGCGATAAACATAAAGATGCAAAAGATTTATCAACTTTATTAAAAGATTTTAAAGCAACAAATGAAACAACTGAAAATCAAATCATATCAGCATTAAGCAAAATTGAGGGATTAAGTAAAATTAAATTAGACACAGATGTAACAATCAAAATAACTAAGGCAACAAACAAAGCTGAAGGTTCAATTTTAATTAAAGCCACCGAAAAATCTAAACTTGTTAAAGGACAATTAACATTAAAAATCGAAAAATTGTCAAATACCAATACTGAACAAGGTGCCAATGAAATTATTGATTTGAGTGAATATTTTCAGCAAATGGTCAGTAAAGTAAACTTTTTCAAAAAGAATGGTGAATCTATTATGGCTGAACTTCCAGACCAAATTTCTTTTATACCAGGATTATTAGTTTCTTTTGGTCCAACTAATTCTGCTATATTAAATTGAGAGCCTGTAAAAGATGAAGAGGGTCAACCTACTGGTGAATACGCATTAAAAGGATTAAATTCTACAGAAGAATGAAGTAAATTAAAAGACTCAATCATGAGTAATCAAAGTGAGTGAATGAGTTATGCTTTAAGAGTATTGGAAAATGGAGGATGATCTTCGGATCAAATTAAAAATCTACCACAATCCGTTATAGAAGAATTAGAGATAGATACTTTAAAAATTGACAGCGACAAAATTAGTTCAATGCAATCAATTTTAATGGATGCAATTCAAGTTATAATAGATGACTCAATAACTGTTCAAATTGAAACAGACAAAAATGGTGAGCAATCTTGAGTTATCTCTTCATCGAATTCCGATAAATTCAAAGGAACTTTTAAATATTCTGTTTTATAATTTTGTTTTTTAATTAGTTATTTAAAAATTTTTTAAAAACCCTTTAAAGAGTATTCATAAACCACTAAAATATAAAAAGTAAGAGGTAAAAAGAATGAATATTATTAAAGTAAAAAATGATGCAGAAGTCGGAATTGAAGCAGCAAAAATTATAATTAACAAAGTTAATACTCAACATAACATAACTTTAGGATTAGCAACTGGTTCAACACCACTTTCGACATACAAAAATTTAATTAAAAATTATCAAGATAAAAAGGTAAGTTTTTCCGATGTTAAAACATTCAATTTAGATGAGTATAAAGGTTTAGATGGAAATCACGATCAATCATATCGTTACTTTATGGATCATAACTTTTTTAATCACATTGATATTAAAAAAGAAAACACTAAAGTTCCATCAGGAATTGATACTTTACATCCCGAAAAATATGATGAATTAATTGCTCAAAATGGAGGAATTGATTTACAACTTTTAGGAATAGGAATTAATGGACATATTGGCTTTAACGAACCAGGTGCTAGTTTTGACTCATTAACTTCGGTTGTTGATTTAACTCCTTTAACAATTGAAGCTAATGCCCGTTTCTTTGCTTCAAAAAATGATGTTCCAACTCAAGCGGTATCGATGGGATTGAAAACAATTATGCAAGCTAAATCAATTTTATTATTAGCAATTGGTGAAAATAAAGCAGAAGCTGTTAGTCATTTGGTTAATGGCCAAATTTCACAAGAATGACCTTGTACAATTTTGCAAAATCATCCAAATGTAACAATCATAATTGATGAAGCTGCAGCTTCAAAATTAAAATAGTTGATAACATTTAAATAACCTTTTAAATAGTGCTTTTTAGCACTATTTTTAGTTATCAATAAGTATTATAATTAATGAGTTGATATACGAGAGGAAATTATTTACGATGAGACAAAAAGTTATTTTTGGGAACTGAAAAATGAATGGTACCCAAGTAGAAGTTAAAACTTTCTTAAAAAAAGTTGATAAAGCAATTAAAAAATCAGATGTAATTGCTGGATTAGGGTTACCATTTACGGCTTTAGCATCAGGAATTAAACATGCAAAAAATGTAATGATTGCAGCTGAAAATGTTTACTTTGAAAAAAACGGAGCATTTACTGGAGAAGTTTCAATCGAAATGTTACAAGAAATTGGAGTTAAATATGTGATTATTGGGCATTCAGAAAGACGTGAAATGTTTAATGAAACTGATAAAAACGTTAACCTAAAAGCTAAAGCTTTATTAGCAAACCAAATGTTACCAATTATTTGTTGTGGAGAAACTTTAGAAACTAAAGAAGCAGGAAAAACTGTTACTTTTGTTAATGCTCAAATTAAAGCGGCATACAAAGACATTAATAAAGAAGATGCACTTAATACAATTATCGCTTATGAACCAATTTGAGCAATCGGAACTGGTAAAACAGCAACTGCTAAAGATGCTCAAGAAGTATGTAAAGCAATTCGCGATAACTTAGCAAAAATTTATGACAAAAAAACCGCTGATAAAATGATTATTCAATACGGTGGTTCTGTTAAACCAAATAACATTAAAGAATTGATGTCACAAAAAGATATTGATGGAGCATTAGTTGGTGGAGCTTCATTGGTTGCTGATGATTTTATTGCTTTAATTAACTATAAAAAATAATTTAATGGATATTAAACTAATCGCTTTAGATATGGATGGAACAGTTTACTACCGAATGGGTGAGATCGTTCCATCTAATATCCCACCACTTCATGCAGCAATTGCCCAAGGTATTGATGTTGCAATCGTTACTGGTAGACCTGTTTTAGCACCACCAAATAAATTAAAAAAACATGGGTTAGTTTCTGATAAAACAGTTATTGTTGGTTACAACGGTGGATGTATTTATCACGTTGAAAAAGAAGAAGTTATTCATTCTAATCCAATTGATTCTGAGATGGCTAAAAAGGTTTTTGAACTAATTGAAAAACCAGAATATTCTCAAACAATTTTCTGAGGTTATGTTGATGATTTAAAACAGAGTGTTTTAGCTCATAATTTTAAATCAGAAGACGAAATAATTATTCCTGTTTATAAAGCAGAGAAAACTTTTTTTGAAGGAAAATATTTATATTTTAAAGATATAAAAGATAATTTTAATTTTAAATTTTTTAAAATTTTAGCATTTAATTTACAACCAGGACTTGTTGAAGAATTGAAGAAAATTGGTTTAGAATTTTCGATATCAAGTCAAGCAATAGAAATTAATGCTCCAGGCATTAATAAAAAATTTGCTGTTGAATGATTAAGTAAAAATTGAAATGTTTCTGTGGAAAACATTATGGCTATTGGCGATGGTTCAAACGATCTACCAATGATCGAATATGCTGGAGTCGGAGTTGCTATGAAAAATTCAATTCAAGAAATTAAAGATATTGCGCAAATTTATATTGATTTAACTAACGAAGAAGGTGCTGTCGGAGAAGTTATTAACCAATATGTTTTGAAAAAATAAATAAGGAGAAAATATGAAAGTAAAACAACCAGTTTTATTAGCCATTTTAGATGGTTGAGGAATTGCTTCTGAAACCGATTCAGGAAATGCAGTTGCTCAAGCTAACATGACTTTTGTTAAAGAATTAGAAAATAAATATCCATGAGTTAAAGCTCATGCATCAGGGGAATGAGTCGGATTGCCAGATGGACAAATGGGTAACTCAGAAGTTGGACATATACATTTAGGTGCAGGAAGAATTAATTTTGAATCGCTTGCTAAATTAAATAAAGAAGTAAAAACTAATGATATTGCTAAAAATTCTGAAATTGTTTCAGCTTTTGAATTTGTTAAAAAAAATAATAGTTCATTACATTTAATGGGATTATTTTCTGATGGTGGAGTACACGCTCACATTGATCACATGTTCGCAATATATCAAGCTGCTGTAAATTACGGTTTAACTTCAATTAAATTTGATTTGATTACAGACGGAAGAGATACAGCTCCCAAAGTTGCTACAACTTATTTACAAAAATTATTAGATTTAATTAAAAACAACAATGGAATTGGAAATATCGAAACAATTAATGGTAGATATTTTGCTATGGATCGTGATAAAAGAATGGAAAGATCAGCAGAGGCTTATGACGCCATCGTTGATCGTAAAAAAACCCTTTCTTTTACCGACCCACTAAAATATCTTGAAGAACAATATGCAATGGGTAAAGATGATGAAATGATTATTCCTGCATATAATGCAAATTCTCAATCAGGCTTAACAACTAATGATGCTTTAATTTTTTGTAATTTCCGTCCTGATCGTGCAATTCAAATGGCTTCAATAATGACTAATCAAAAATATCAAGCATGATCAGACCCTGCTTTCAAAGAATTAACTTTTTTAGGTGATTCAATCAGATTTGTATCAATGATGAAATATGCTGATTCAGTAATTTCAAAACACATAGCTTATCCACCAAATCCTTTAGAAAATACTTTAGGACAATATCTAGCCAATAAAGGATACCGTCAATTGCGTATTGCTGAAACTGAAAAAATTGCACATGTCACTTTCTTTTTTGATGGAGGCAATGATTATTTTAAAAATGGTTTAGCTAAACCTGAAGAAGTACAATTAAAAGGTGCAAGTATTGATTTAATCGCTTCACCAAAAGTTGCTACTTATGACTTAAAACCAGAAATGGCAGCTGTGGAAATAACTGATAAACTTTTAGAAGAAGTTGCAAAAAATGAATTTGATTTAATCGTTTTAAATTTTGCAAACTGTGATATGGTAGGCCATACAGGTGATGAATCAGCAACTATCAAAGCTGTCAAAACATTAGATAATCAATTACGTAGAATCTATGATGAATTTGTTGTTCGTCACAACGGAATTATGTTGATAACAGCTGATCATGGGAATGCAGAAGTTATGATTGATGAAACAAATAATGGGCCAAACAAAAAACATACAACTTCCTTAGTGCCGATTATTATTACTGATGATAAAATTAAACTTCGTGAAAATAATCCCGGAATTGCTGATGTAGCTCCAACGATTTTGGAATTAATGGGTATAGAAATTCCTTCAGAAATGACGCAACCTTCATTAATAAAAAAATAAAAATTTTAAAAAGTGATTTAATCACTTTTTTGTTTTTTATTAAATTTGTAATTTAATCTAAGATCAGGAAAAATATATTATAAAAAATTTTAACAAAGAAAAAAATTACAAATTTATTCACGATATATTTTAAATCACTTTTTGCCAACAAGTTTCTCTTCAGGTAAGCCAAAATAGTCTTTCAAGGCTATTTTCATTTAAACAATAAAAAAATGGAGTTTCTTTCACAAGTTTAAAAGGTTATAATTTTTAAAGAAAGTAAAGAGGTGATAACTTATGGCTGAACAAGTAAATTCAATGTCCGATAACCCAGAACCCTATAGTAAAAATAGTTTATTAAACAATGTCAAAAGTTATGCCGCTTTTATGAGCAACTAATTTTTAACTTTGTTTAATCTTAAGGAGGAAAAAATGATTAAAATCAAATCAAAATTGATTTCCAAAGATAAACAAAAGAATAAAAGAAAAAACGGATTTAGCAATGAAGGTTTAATTAAAAAAGTTTCAAAATTTAATCAAGATGAGTTAAAACATGAATTTAATCTAACTCATTTTGGTTTGACACATGATGAATACACTGAACGTGAAGAAAAATATGGTCGCAATGAATTGAAAAAGTCGCGTTTTAATTGAGGTCTAGAATTTTTTAGAGCTTTTTTAGGACCCTTTAATTTAATTCTTATTGCGATTACAATTTATTATTTTACATCTTATGCAACTTATTCGTTCGGAACTGAAGAAACTCGCACTAGCTTTGATATCGTTGGAGCAATTATTATTACAATTATGGTAATTCTTTCAGGAACAATTTCATTTGTTCAATCTGCAAGAAGTTACTTTATAACTAAAAAAATTAGTACAATAGTACAAAGTACAACTAATGTTATTCGTCATAAATCTAACGAAGATTTATTGAATTTCTTAAATGTAGATCAAAACAATCAAGTAGAACTTGTGCGTCTTGGTGAAGAAATTGACATTAAAACAATTGTACCTGGTGATTTAATTTATTTATCAAGTGGAGATATGATCCCAGCTGATGTAAGAATTATTCAATCTACAGATTTGTTTATTAACCAATCTTCGTTGACTGGGGAATCTTTACCTGTTGAAAAGCATGCTAATAATTTAGTAGAAACTACAAATATTTTAGATTTACAAAATATTTGCTATATCGGGACAAGTGTTGTTTCGGGTTCTGCTATAGCTTTTGTCATTGCAACTGGATCTAACACTTACTTTTCAACAATTGCTAAAACAATTATGGAAAAAAGACCGGAAGGAAGTTTCACCAAAGGAGTTAAAAATGTTACCCATGTTTTACTTGGGTTTATGCTGGTAATGGTGCCTATCGTTTACTTGATAAATGCCGGTGTTCATTGAGCTGGTTTAAGTTCAACTGCTGATTTAACCTTAAAAGATAATCCATGATTTAATGCAATCTTTTTTGCTGTTGCTGTTGCTGTTGGATTAACCCCAGAAATGTTACCGATGATAGTAACCACAAACCTTGCTAATGGTGCAGGGAGAATGGCAAAACAAAAAGTTGTTGTAAAAAAATTGGATGCAATCCAATCTTTAGGAGCGATTGATGTTTTATGCACTGACAAAACAGGGACATTAACAAATGACAAAATAGAATTAATAGACTTTTTAACAACTGATAAAGTTGTAGATCCCCGTCTTTTAGAATATTTATATATGAACGCATATTTTCAAACTGGTTTAAAGAATCCTATGGATAAAGCAATTATTGACTATGCATCAAAAAACAATATTAATTTTAATACTCATAAAGAATTTAAAAAAGTTGATGAAATTCCCTTTGATTTTAATCGTCGTAAATTAACAATTGTTTTTGATTCACAAGATGACGGAAGAGTCATGGTCACTAAAGGTAGTACAGAAGAAATTTTGTCTTCTTGTGACAAAATTTATTATCAAGGCAAAATCCAGCCGATTAATGAACAATTCAAAAGACAAGCAATTGCTTATTATGAAAAAATAAACAGCCAAGGTAAAAGGGTTTTAGGAATCGCTTACAAAGAAATTGCTAATGAACAAAAACGCTTTGCTGTTAGTGATGAAACAGAAATGATTTTTTTCGGTTTTGCATCTTTTTTAGATACTCCTAAACCAAGTACAACAAAAATGATTAAATTATTAAAAAAATATGGAGTTGACTTAAAAATTATTACCGGAGACAATGAATCAGTAACTAGAGCTGTATGTAACATGATTAATTTAGAAATTAGAGGAATTTTAACCGGTGTAGATGTTGATAAAATGTCTGATGAAGAATTAAAAAAAGCAGTTGAAAAATGCAACATTTTTGTTAAATTAAATCCACTTCAAAAAGTTAAAATTGTAAAAACATTAAAAGAGAATAATCATATTATTGGTTATATGGGTGACGGAATTAATGATGCTCCTGTTTTAAGACAATCTGATGTCGGAATTTCGGTAAATAATGCAACTGATATTGCAAAAGATGCTTCTGATATTATTCTTTTAGAAAAATCATTATTGGTTTTAGAAAAAGGAATTATTCAAGGACGCACTATTTTTGGAAATATTCTTAAATACATTAAACTAACTACTTCATCAAATTTTGGTAATACATTATCGTTAATAGTTGCTTCTGCATGATTGCCGTTCTTGCCAATGTTACCTGTGCAAATTTTATTTCAAAATTTATTTTATGATTTATCACAATTTGCAATGGCTGTGGATCGTGTTGATGAAAGTTTCGTTCATAAACCACAGAGATGAAAAGCTAATGATATCATTCCGTTTGTCTTATTTTTTGGACCAATAAGTTCAATGTTTGATGTGATAACTTTTGCAATTGTTGGTTATGGTCTAAATGTAATTCCTGAATACAATTCAGCAATGAATAACGGATTTGTTGACCAAGCGAATCAATTAGCCGCTAAATTCCAAGGATCATGGTTCTTAATTGGTTTAATCACTCAAGCAATGGTTGTACAAATTTTAAGAACAGAAAAAGTTCCTTTAATACAATCAAGATCACCATGACCAGTTAACGTTACTATGGTCGGAATGATTGTGTTAGCTTATGCAATTCCGTATAGTCCAATCGGAGGATTACTAAGCATGAATAGCCCTTCGCTTTGATTCATTTTAATATCATTTGGAATCATTTCTGGATATTGTATGACGGCTCAATTTGGGAAAGTAGGATATAAAAAGATTTTCAAACATTGACTATAAAAATAGAAAAGGAAAAACTTGCATATGCGTGAATTTTTAGTTAATAATCTTGAAGAAACTTTAAAATTTGCTCAAGAAATGATAGCGTTTGTTCGCTCTGATTTTTATTTTTTATTGGAAGGAGATTTGGGAAGCGGTAAAACAACTTTTACAAAACAACTTCTAAAATTACTTGGAGTTAAAGAAAATGTTACTTCACCAACTTTTGTAATTATGAATCAATATGAAGGAAATCAAAAATTAAAAATTAATCATGTTGATGCTTATCGCTTAATTGGTGATTCAGAAAATGAAATGTATTTTGATGAATTTAAAAATGCCTTTAATATTATCGAATGATACGAAAATTTAAATTTAGATTTTAACGAAATTAATTATCTAAAAATTTCTTTTATTAAAACTGGTGATAATTCTCGCAAAATAACAGTTAAGGAGAAATAAAATGAATTTATTTATAGACACATCTAATTGACAATTAATTTATATATTAGAAAAAGATAACAAAATTATTGATTCGTTAAATATTCAAAATTTAACAAAAATTAGTGATTTAGCCATGTCTGAATTAAAAAAATTTCTTAAAAAAAATAGTTTAAAAATTCAAGAAATAGAAAATTTTTATGTAACAACAGGTCCCGGAAGTTATACAGGGGTCAGAGTTGGTTTAACCATGGTTAAAACTTTTTTAACATTGAATTATAATTATAATGTGTTCACAATTAATTCTTTAAAATTTCAAACTGAAGGAGCAAAATCAGCTATCTCAATCCTTGATGCTAGAGGTAATAAAAGCTACTTTGCAATTTATAACGAGACAAAAACCATCATTTCAGAAACTGTTTTGTCAAATTTAGAAATTGAAAATTTATTAAAAGAGCATTCTGATTTACCATTTTTTAAAGATTATAAAAATCTTAATTACTGTAATGCATTTTTGAATTTAAAGCCTTTTTTCATAAAAGCTAAAAAGTTGAAAGATTTAGTTCCGTTATATATTAAGAGTTTTATCTAAAACTTAAAATAAAAACCTACCTAATAATTGTGTATAATTATTAGGTATCTATTGGGCTGATACTCAAGTTGGTGAAGAGGGCACCCTGCTAAGGTGTTAGGTCGTTTACACGGCGCGAGAGTTCGAACCTCTCTCAGTCCGCCATTTTAAAAGATATTAGACAACCTTCATAAGAAGGTTGTCTTTCTTTTTTAATGAGGTAAAAAATTATATAATTTTAATAGTATTTAAGGAGAATTTATATGAAAAAAATATCCAATAAATGATTTCTTAAATTCGCCTTTAAAAAAGAAGTTGTTGAAGAAGGGGTTTTTGCAAAATGACTTGATAAAGTGTTTGCAATTAATAAAACAGAAAAACAAAAAATTTTATCTTTATTAGAAAAAGCAGATGTCAAAGATTTATTGTTTTATACTGACGTAAGAAATGTGAACAATATTTTAATTAATGGAATTAAAACAGTTAATGATATTAAAGTTACCGATGAAGAGATTTATTATGTGTGGTCTTTTGCACAACATGATAATTCTATTGATTTAGAATTTGATAATTCAACAAGAGCACATTTTTGAAAGTGGTCAAAAGACATAGAATTTGACACAGATTTAATTGCTGTGTTTGCGATTAACCCGCAGCATTTAGCGGAAATCACAAGAAAAGATTGACTATTGGATCGAGCTCAAAACTTTGTTAACATTTCTGAAAACATTTATCCAGAAACGTTTTCTTGATTGATGGTCCAAGATATAAAATTCTTTAAAGAAGCTGAAAATGTTATAAAATTAAATGGTCTAAACATGGAACTATATTTCGGAGATCAGGGGATTGTTAGAAAATCAAATTTGCAAAATAATACTAAAGATATTTTTAATTCAAAAACACAAGATACAAATAAATAATCAAGCGAAAAAAGAGGAACAATAAAATGGCAAAACAATTAGATAAAATAACCCCAAGAGATGAAGATTTTTCCCAATGATATACCGATACAGTTATTAACGCTAAATTGGTTGAGTATGGTCCAGTGAAAGGAACAATTATCTTTCGACCATATGGATATGCTATTTGAGAAAATATTCAAAATTATTTAGACAAAAAATTTAAAGCTATCGGAGTTCAAAATGTATATTTTCCACTTTTGATTCCTGAATCTTTATTTAATAAAGAAAAAGAACATATTGATGGATTTAGTCCTGAAATCGCAACAGTTACTCAAATTGGCGATAAAAAATTACCCGAAAAATTGTTCATCAGACCAACGAGTGAAGTTCTTATGGCTGATTTTTTTCAAAAAGAAGTAAAATCCTATCGTGATTTACCATTAGTTTATAACCAATGGTGCAACGTTATGCGATGAGAAAAAACTACAAGACCTTTTTTGAGAACATCAGAGTTTTTATGACAAGAAGGACACACGGTGCATAATTCTCCAAGTGAAGCTAAAAATTTAACATTACAAATTTTAGATATTTACACTAAATTTGCTCAAGAGATATTATTATTGCCAGTTGTTGCTGGAAGAAAAACAGAAAAAGAAAAATTTGCTGGAGCTCAAGAAACATACACTATTGAGTCGTTGATGCACGATGGACAGGCATTACAGTGTGGAACTTCGCATTTCTTCGGTGATAATTTTTCAAAAGTATATGATATTAAATTTCAAAATAAAGATGGTAAACTAGAGCATGCTTACTCAACATCATGAGGGGTATCAACTAGGCTAATTGGTGCAATTATCATGACTCATAGTGATGATTCTGGTTTGGTTTTGCCTAGCCAAATTTCACCAATACAAGTTTCAATAATTCAAATCAAAAAAACTACAGAAATAACTAAAGTAACTAATAAAATTGTTGATTCAATTTCTGATTTAAGAATAAATGTTGATAATAGTGATAAAACCTTTGGTTTTAAAATTTCTGATGCAGAAATTAAGGGTGTTCCAATTAGAATTGAAATTGGACCACGTGATTTAGAAAATGGACAAGTAACTATTTCTCGTAGAGATACAAGAGAAAAAAATCAAATCAAAATTAATGATGTTGAAAAAACAGTACATGAAATGCTAAAAGAGTATGATCAAAATTTATACAAAATAGCTTTAGAAAATAGAATGAAAAGAACTTCAACAGCAAGTACTATTGAAGAGTATCAAAAACAATTGGAATTAAATACTGGTTTTGTTTTGGTTCCATTTTGCGGAAGAATAGAATGCGAAACAGAAGTTAAACAAAAAACTTCAACTAATTCTAGATGCATTCCATTTGACATTGAACAAGTAGAGGGCAAATGCTTCAATTGTGGTCAAGAATCAAAATTGAGAGTTTATTTTGGTAGAGCTTATTAATAAATAAAAGAAATGAGGTGAGATTATGGCTAAAAAGTTTTATGCAATTCGGGTTGGTAAACGAACTGGAGTTTTCGATGATTGAGACTTTGTGAAGAAACAAGTTAATAATCATCCTGGAGCTGAATATAAATCTTTTTCTAATCCTAAAGATGCATGAGATTTTGTAAGATCTGATGTTAATTCTTTAAAAAATATAGATAAGTCGTTACCTTCACCTGATACTGTTATGAGCCTTAAAGATTTAGTTTCTGCTGTCGCTTATACCGATGGTAGTTTTGACCCACTTACTAATACATATTCTTACGGAGTTGTAATTTTATGAAAAAATAGAACTTTTAAAATTTCTAAAAGATTTGATAATCCTCGTGATTTAGAATTGAGAAATGTTGCAGGCGAATTAGAAGGAGCAAAACGTGCAATGCGTTTTGCTCAAGTTAATAAAATCCAATATTTAAAACTTTATCATGACTACGAAGGTATTTCTGCTTGAGGAGATAATGAATGAAAAGCAAATTTGCCTTTGACTCAGGAATACAAAGAGTTTGTAAAATGTATTAGAAAAACTGTTAATGTGGATTTTGTTTGAGTTAAAGGTCATAGTGGTGATTATTATAACGAAATGGTTGATAATTTAGCATCAAAAGCAACATTTAAAGAATACAGAAAAGAGGTTTAATCATGAGAGAATTCCAATTAAGAATGATTGATGGCAAAGAACTAAAAATCTATGAATGAACTAAAGTCGAAAAACCAATTGCAATTTTGCAATTAGTTCATGGTTCAGCAGAGCACGCCTTGCGTTATAGAAAATTTGCTGAAAAAATGAATGAACATAGAATTATTGTTGTTGCTGACGACCATCGAGGACACGGTCAAACAGCCGATTTAGCAAAACAAGAATTAGGTTTTTTTGCTGTCAAAAATGGTTGAACTAAAATTGTTGATGATTTAAAAATGGTTAATGACTATATTCACAAAACATGAAATGATGTTCCCGTTTTTATGCTGGGACACTCAATGGGTAGCTTTATGGCAAGAACATACGCAATTAAATACTCAGAAACTATAAACGGAGCTATTTTTATGGGTGTTGCTGAACATAATCCGATTGAACTATTTTTTGGTTCGACATTAGCAAAAATACAACAATTAATTCTTGGACCAAAAAAACCAGCTGTATTTCTTTGAAAGATTTCATTTAAACCTTTAAACAAAGCTTTTAAAAGCGTTAAAAATGCAAATGGTAATGAATGATTAACTAAAGATGAAAAAATCCAAAAAGAATTTGCTATTGACCCTTTGTCTAGACAAATTTTTACAACATCAGCATTCAAAGATATGTTTAATGGTTTAACTTTTATTCGTAAGTCTAAAAATATTAAATTGATGCGCAAGGATTTACCAATTATGATTATGAGTGGTGAAGATGACCCGGTTGGCAAATATGGTCAAATGCCACTAAAAATTCAAGATAAGTTTATACATTTTGACTATAATTCAGAATTAAGATTATATCCAAACTCAAGACATGAAATTTTAAATGATGTTGAAAAAGAACTTGTGATCAACGATTTAATACACTTTATCAAAATTAATTTAAATAATTTATAAAAAAGAAAGTAGGTCTCATGGACAAAAAAAGAATTCGAAATTTTAGTATTATTGCCCATATTGATCACGGTAAATCTACTTTAGCCGATCGTATCTTAGAAATGACAAAAACTGTTGAAAAAAGAGAAATGCAAGAACAACTTTTAGATTCTATGGATATTGAACGTGAACGTGGGATTACTATCAAATTAAACTCTGTGCAATTGGAATATAAAGCTAAAGATGGTGAAACATACACCTTTCATTTAATAGATACTCCGGGTCACGTTGATTTTTCATATGAAGTTTCAAGATCATTAGCTGCTTGTGAAGGAGCGATTTTAGTTGTAGATGCAACACAAGGAGTTGAAGCTCAAACGTTGGCTAATGTTTATTTAGCTCTTGATAACGATTTAGAAATTATTCCGGTAATTAATAAGATGGATTTACCAAGCGCTGATGTTGATAGAACTAAAGAAGAAATTGAAAACACAATTGGTTTAGAAACTAGTGATGCACCATTAATTTCAGCGAAAACAGGATTGAATGTTGAAGATGTTTTAGAAGCTATTGTAGCAAAAATTCCATACCCTCAAGATGCCGATGATGAAGCTCCGCTTCGAGCATTAATTTTTGATTCATATTACGATAAATATCTTGGTGTAGTTATGTCAATTAGAATTAAGCAAGGAACTATTAAAGTTGGTGATAAAATTCGTTTAATGGCAGCTGGAGTAGAACATGAAGTTACTGAAGTTGGAGTTAAAACACCAAAAATTTTAAAAACAGAAAAACTTGAAGCTGGTGAAGTTGGTTGAATTGCAGCAAGCATCAAAACAATAAAAGATATTAACGTTGGTGATACAATCACTAATGCCCTTAACCCCGCTAAAGAACCTTTACCTGGTTATAAAAAAATGAAACCAATGGTTTATTGTGGAATTTATCCAATGGATACTAACAAATATCAAGATTTTAAAGAAGCGTTAGAAAAAATAGAATTATCAGATTCTTCATTGGTTTATGAACCAGAAACTTCTCAAGCCTTGGGATTTGGTTTCAGATGTGGATTTTTAGGTTTATTGCACATGGAAGTTATTCAAGAACGTTTAGAACGAGAATATAACTTAGCTTTAATTGCTACAGCACCATCTGTAATTTATAAAGTTTATCTAACTGATAAAACAATGATTGAAATTGATAATCCAGCAATGATGCCTGATCCACAAAAAGTTGATCATATCGAAGAGCCATTTGTTAATGTTAAAATCATGACACCAAAAGAATATGTTGGTGATTTAATGAATTTATGTCAACAAAAATTAGGTGTCTATAAAGATTTGGAGTATGTCGATGATCAAAGAATGATTTTGATTTATGACATGCCATTAGCAGAAATTATTTTTGATTTTTTTAATAAATTAAAATCAATTTCTAAAGGTTATGCTTCTTTTGAATATGAATTAATTGGTTATCGTGAATCAAACTTAGTTAAAATGGATATTCTTTTAAACGGTGATATGGTTGATGCGTTTTCAATGATAGTTAATAAACAATTTGCTTATCATCGCGGAGCTGCACTAACTAAAAAATTAAAAGAATTAATTCCTCGCCAAAATTTTGAAGTTCCAATTCAAGCAGCAATTGGCAACAAAATTTTAGCAAGAGAGACAATCAAAGCATATCGAAAAGATGTTATTTGAAAACTCCACGCAGCAGACATCTCACGTAAGAAAAAACTTTTTGAAAAACAAAAAGAAGGTAAAAAACGTATGAAAGAAATTGGTTCTGTGGAAGTGCCTCAAGAAGCATTTATTGCAGTTCTAAAATTAGATGATTAAAATCGGCTTTTGTCGATTTTTTTAATTTTAAATAATTATTATTTATTTTGTTTAAAAGCATTAGTGGGTTAAAATATTTTTAGAACGGAGGGCTTTATAGAATGAATAAATTTCCATATATGAGCGAAATTAAAAATTTGTTAACTGAAGAAATTTTGATGATTAAATACTCTCCCGAAAGTAAAGATCGAGCTATTGCGACTACTCTAATTAATTTGTACAACTCAACTCCTGATTTAAAAGCTTTTTTTGAAAAAGTTAAATTTATGTACGAATCTTTAAAACCTACTTTTTTTATTTTAAGCGATGAAGATAATGAAACTATCCTTGATCACATGTACATTGTGAGAATTTATTCAGCTTTAGCAGCTTTCTACAAGTTTTATAATAAATATCAAAAATTAACTGAAGAAACTAATTTCACAAAACAAATAAATGAGTTTGGATTTGATGCTAAAATAGATGAATCTATAAAAATGATTATTGATATTTATAATGATAAATTTTTATCTTTAATCGATACTCATGCAATTCCACTAATCGCTAAAGCTTGAGTTATCAAATTAAAAAAATTAATTGGACTTGTTAAGCAACAATCTCACACTAAAAATAATTGAGTAAACTTTGTGAATTTATTGAGTGAACACATTTCTAACTTTATTGATGAAATTGATGATGTTGAATTCGAAATTGAAGATCACGAAATTAATCAAACTAATGCCTTTTTTGCACGTCTAGTTTTCTTTGATGGTTTTTACTATAATTGTTTGTTACTTAGAGAGAAACTTATTGAAAATCAAGAACAAATTATAGGCTATAAATATTTAGATAATAAACAATTACTAATTGAGCGCGAAGATCGTTTGGAATATATGAAAACAATTGCTGATTCTATTAAAAATTAAAACCGAGTAATCCTCGGTTTTAATTTAATTTGTGGTATTATTTATTAGTTATTGAAAAGAAGGAAAATTTACATTATGACCGACAAAAAGATTATTAATATCGCGGTGATTGCTCACGTTGATGCAGGTAAATCAACATTAGTTGATGCATTATTACAACAAGGTGGAGCATTCCGTGAAAACCAAGAAGTTAAAGCTCAAGTTATGGACTCTAACGATCAAGAAAGAGAACGTGGAATTACAATTTATTCAAAAAACTGTGCCATTGAATATAAGGGAATCAAAATTAATATCGTTGATACTCCTGGACATGCTGATTTTTCAAGTGAAGTTGAAAGAATTATGAAGACTGTAGATACAGTTATTTTGTTAGTGGACTCAAGTGAAGGACCAATGCCACAAACTCGTTTTGTTTTACACAAAGCATTGGAACTAGGATTGCGTCCAATTTTAATGATTAACAAAATTGATAAAAAAGACCAACGTGCTGAAGAAGTTGTTGATGAAGTTTTAGAATTATTTATGGAACTAGATGCTACTAATGAACAAATGGAGTTTCCAACACTTTACGGAATTGCTAAAAACGGAATTGCACAATTTACAATGCAAACTTCAAGTACTGATTTATCACCATTATTTGAAACAATCATTACTCAAGTTGGATCGTATCCAATTGAATTAGCAGAACAACCAACTAGAATGCAAGTATCAACTTTAGCTTATGATTCATTTATTGGTCGTTTAGGAATTGGGCGTATTTTTGAAGGTACTTTAAAAGAAGGTCAAACTGTAACTATTGTAGGAAATGATGGAGTTAATAAAACCGGAAGAATTTCAAAAATTATGGTTTACCAAGGATTGAATAGAGTTAGTGTTACTGAAGCTTTTGCTGGGGATATTGTCACTATTGCTGGAATTGAAGGTATTTCAATCGGAGATACTATATGTGATCCACAAAATGTTAGACCAATGGAAGCCATAACTATTGAAGAACCAACAATGTCGATGAACTTCTTGGTTAATACTTCACCATTCGCTGGAAAAACAGGAAAGTTTGTAACTTCTCGTAATATTCGCGAACGTTTAGAACGTGAATTAGAAGTTAATGTTGGTTTAAAAGTTGAACCTTTAGAAAATTCTCAAGTAGAAGGATTTAAAGTTTTGGGTCGTGGAGAATTGCACTTATCTGTTTTAATTGAATCAATGAGAAGAGAAGGTTTTGAATTAGGAATTTCTAAACCAGAAGTTATTTTTCATAAAGATCCTGTAACAGGAAACACATTAGAACCAATGGAAAAAGTTATTATTAACGTACCTACAGAATATGCTGGAACTATTATTAATAAATTAAACCAACGAAAAGGTTTAATGTTAGATATGGATTCAGATGGAGTTAGAGATAAAGTAACTTACAACATTCCAATGCGTGCTTTGATTGGGTTTAGAAGTGAATTCACAAATGACACTCATGGTGAAGGAATTATGGTTAGATCATCAAACGGATTTGAACCTTACAAGGGTGATATTGAATCAAGAGCTAATGGAGTTATGATTTCGATGGCAAACGGAAAAACTTTAGCTTATGCTTTAGGAAATTTAGAAGAACGTGGAATTTTATTTGTTGGTCCTCAAACTGAAGTTTATGAAGGAATGATTGTTGGCCAACATTCTCGTGATAATGATTTAGATGTTAACCCCACAACTGGTAAAAAATTAACAAACACTCGTTCATCTGGAACTGATGATGCTGTTAAATTAACCCCATATAAAAATATGACTTTAGAAGAAGCTTTAGAATATATTGAATGAGATGAACTTGTAGAAGTTACACCAATTGATTTAAGATTACGTAAAAAATGATTAACTCAAAATGAACGTAAACAACACAGAAACGATAAACGTAAAGCAACAGAATAATTTTTGAACCTTTAATGGTTCTTTTTATTTCTTAATTTCTTTATTACATTATTAACAAAATTAGTTTTATAATTATTAAGTATTAAGAGAGGTAAAAAAATGTCAAAAATTGTTAAAATTTTAGGTCGTGAAATTTTAGATTCACGTGGAACACCAACTGTTGAAGTTGAAATTTGAACTGACTTTGGTGGATATGGAGTTGCTAAAGTTCCATCAGGAGCATCAACTGGAGCTAACGAAGCTTTAGAATTGCGCGATGAAGATGCAAAACGTTACAATGGTAAAGGAGTTTCTAAGGCTGTTGTTAATGTTAATACTAAAATTGCACCAAAATTAATGGGAATGGAAGTTCAAGATCAATTAGAATTAGATCGTACAATGATCGCTTTAGATGGAACTGAATTCAAAAAAAACTTAGGAGCAAATGCTATTTTAGGAGTTTCATTAGCAGCAGCAAGAGCTGCAGCAGATGAATTAGAAATGCCATTATGAAAATACATGGGTGGAGTTTCTGGTCATAAATTACCAGTACCAATGTTAAATGTTATTAATGGAGGAGAACATGCAGATTCTGCAATCGATTTCCAAGAATTTATGATTATGCCAGTTGGAGCAAAAACTTTTTCTCAAGCTCTACAATGAGCTAGTGAAACTTTCCAAGCTTTAAAATCTTTATTAAAATCTAAAGGTGATATTACAGCCGTTGGAGATGAAGGTGGATTTGCGCCTCACTTCTCATGAGCATATAAAAAAGAAGATTTAGCATCATTCCAAGCTAAAACACCTGCTGAAGTTGCTTTGGATTTATTGGTTGAAGCAATTAAAAAAGCTGGTTACAAAGCTGGTAAAGATGGAATTATGATCGCAATGGATTGTGCTTCATCAGAATTATATTTATCAGATAAAAAATACCACTTCAAAAAAATTGAAGCAAGAACTGGTAAAAAATGATCAATTACAACAGATGAAATGATCAAATACTTAGAAAAATTAGTTTCTAAATACCCAATAATTTCTATTGAAGATGGTTTAGCAGAATCTGATTGAGCTGGATTTACAAAATTAAATGCAGCAATTGGAGATAAAGTTCAAATCGTTGGAGATGACCTATACACAACTAACCCTAAATATATTAAAGAAGGAATTTTGAAAAAAGCTTCAAATTCTACTTTAATTAAATTAAACCAAATCGGAACTTTAACCGAAACTATTGAAGCAATTCAAATGACACAAAAAGCTGGTTGAACAGCAGTTGTTTCACACCGTTCAGGAGAAACAGAAGATTCAACAATTGCTGATATTGCTGTTGCATTTAATGCAGGACAAATTAAAACAGGATCAATGTCACGTTCTGACAGAATTGCAAAATACAACAGATTATTGCAAATTGAATCTGAATTAGGAAAAAATGCTAAATATGACGGATTAGCATCATTCTACAATTTAAATTTAAAAAAATAATTATTTAGTAATTAATTAGAGCACGTTAATGTGCTCTTTTTATTTATGTATAATTATTTAAACGAGGTTTAAATGAAACGTAAATTAAGATTATCTATTGCTTATTTTCTATTGTTAATCTTGCTAGTTTTTTTCTTGGTGGGCACTTTTTTTGATTATCAAATATCAAGCGTTTTTGTCGCAGGAAAAGATAAAAATTTTTTTGGAGCTTTTTTTGAAGTATGAGGTATGGCCACTTTTACAATTCCCTTGATGGTGATTGCTGCAATTTTTATCAATTGGCTAATTTATACAAAAGTGAAAAAAATATTACTATGACAAAAAAATCTTTATTATACAATTATATGTATTTTGCTATTATCTATTTTATTTATAACATTTAATTATGATTCTGCTAATACAATGGCATATTGATCTTTAGGAATTTCTTTTTTTAGTTATGTTGTAATTTTTATTTTAATCGCCTACTATTTTGAACACAAAAAGGCAAAATTTATAAATGGTGAGTTTAAAATTAGTAGTTTGTTGTGAATGATTATATTTATAGTTGCTTTATCTATCTCGGTAGAAATTTTAAAAAACATATTCTCAAGGGTTAGAATGGTCCAAGTTATTAATGGTTCAACTTATGAACCTTGATGGCACATCAATTATTCTAGTAAAGGAAAATCATTTCCTAGCGGTCATACATCTAGCGCTTTATGTTTATTAAGTATTTTATTTATTATTGATAAAAATCTAAAACAATATTGGATAACAGTAGCAATAATTTGATTAATAATTTTTATGGTAGCATTTTCAAGAATTGTTTTTTTAAAACACTTTTTAACAGATGTTATAATGTCTAGTTTTTTAGGATTTGGTTATTTCTTTTTGTTTGATAATTTTAAAAGAAAAAAATGAAAGGTAAATAAAATATAGTTATGAGTAAATACATTGGTTTAGATGTTGGTTCCAAAACAATTGGGATTGCTTCAAGTAATGGAAAAGTGGCTCAACCACTTTTGACAATTAAATTTACAGAATGAGAATTTGAAGAAGGTATTCAAAAACTTACGGAATTGTTAAAAATAGAAAGCCCAGAATTGTTAATAATTGGTTATCCCAAAAATATGGATGGTTCAATTGGTGAAAGAGCAGAAATGGTTGACTATTTTATTGAAGGAATTAAAGTCTACAATTCACATTTTGATGATAAAAACATAATTAAAATTGACGAAAGACGCACTACAAAAATGGCTAAAGCAATTATGATTGAAGCTGGTCTAAGAAGAGATAAACAAAAACAATCAAAAGATTCTTTGGCTGCACAATTAATTTTAGAGTTGTATTTAGATAGCGAAAAAAATAAGATATAATTTACTTAATTCATTCTTTTAGAAAGGGATATGAAATCATGAAAATCCATCCATTGGTTAAAGATGTTTTGTTCACTCGTGAACAAATTCAAGCACAAACAAAAAAAATTGCTCAAGATATTGTTGCTTATTATAAAGGGCAAAACCTTAAAAATAACACAATAGTTTTAATCGGTTTAATGAAAGGTTGTATCCCTTTTATGGCTGAATTTTTAGCAAATTTCGAAATGGAATGTGAAACTGATTTTATGGTTGTGTCTTCTTATAAGGGTGGTTTAAAAACTTCGGGTGATCCTAAAATTGTTTTGGATATTAATACTTCTTTAAGAGATCGTGATGTTTTAATAATTGAAGATGTTATTGATTCAGGAATTACTCTTGAATATATGAAAAATTATTTCAGTTCTAAAGGTACTAATTCTGTTAAAATAGTTACGTTAATTGATAAAAAGGGTAATCGAGAAGTAGATATTGTTCCTGATTGAACATGTTTTGAAATTGGACCAGAATTTATTATCGGTTTCGGTTTAGATTACCAAGAAAGATTAAGAAATTTACCTTACGTTGCAACTTGTGATACTAATAAATTAAAAGACTGAAAATGATAATATTTGAAAGTAGTTTTACTACTTTTTTATTTTAAAAACAAAGATTATAAAAACCTAGTTGTTGTATAATTATTTTGTACTTATTATTCGTGTTAGAAGGGAATATTTTATGATTAAAAAAATTGGGGTTTTAACTTCTGGTGGTGATGCTCCAGGAATGAATGCCGCAGTAAGCGCTGTAATTAAAGCTGCTTATGCAAAAAATATTGAAGTTTATATTGTCAGAGACGGTTATAAGGGTTTAGTTAATAATTGATTAGAAAAAGTTGATATCAATTTTTCTCAAGACATAATTTCTCGTGGAGGAACAGCAATTGGATCTGCTAGACTTCCTGAATTCAAAGAAGTGGAAGTTCGCGAAAAAGCTGTAGCTAATTTAAAGAACGCCGGGATTGAAGCATTGGTTGTAATTGGTGGAGATGGAAGCTACATGGGTGCGCAAAGATTGACCGAAATGGGAATTAATTGCATTGGATTGCCGGGAACAATCGACAATGATATTGTTTCATCTGATTACACAATTGGATTTGATACAGCACTTAACACTGTTATGGAATCAATCGAAAAAATTAGAGACACAATGCAATCACACAATCGTTGTGCAGTTGTTGAAGTTATGGGAAATCGTTGTGGAGACTTGGCGTTATATGCAGGAACTGTAACTGGAGCAGAAGTTATTTCAACAAGTGAAGGGCAATTAAGCGAAGAAGAAATTGTTAACGAAGTTGCTAGATTATCTAAACTTGGTAAACGTTCGGTTATTATTGTTATTTCTGAAAAAATTTATGATGCAAATGAATTAGCAAAAAAAATTGAGGCAGCTTCTGGATATGTTACTAGAGCAACAATTTTAGGCCACACTCAACGTGGTGGAACACCAACAGCAATGGATCGTTATTTGGCAATTACTTCAGCAATTTATGCAGTTGATCAATTAGTTGCTGGTAAAGGTGGTTTATATGTTGGATTGGATGGACAACAACTAATCGCTCGCGATATTAATTCAACTTTGAACATACCAAGAAAAGATCGCACTCAAGAATTAACAACTATTCGTTTATTAAATTCACAATTTAAAAAATAAAAGTTAAAATATTATAGATAACAAATTTTATGGGAGAAAAATATGAATAAATTACTTTTAGCAGAAAGAGTTAAGCGTACTAAAATTGTTACAACTTTAGGACCAGTTACTCATGAACAGGATGCAATTGAAAAATTATATGAAGCAGGAATGACAACAATTCGTTTAAACTTTTCACACGGTGGTCATGAAGAACAAGGATACCGTATTGTTGGTGCAAAAGCAGTGCGTGAAAAATTAGGTAAACCAATTTCAATTTTATTAGATACAAAAGGACCAGAAATTCGTGTCGGAAAATTTAAAGATGGAATTCAAGAATTTTCAGCAGGACAAAAAATTACAATTTACACTGATCAAAAATCATATTTAAACAAAGAATGTGGTCAAGGCGAAATGACAGTTGGCTACGATATGTCAGTAGACTTAGTTAAGGGTAACCAAATTTTAATAGATGATGGAAAATTAGAATTGACAGTTGATGAAGTGCAACCAGGAATTATTCAAGCTACTTCATTTAATCATCACATGGTTAAAACTAACAAACGTGTTAACTTGCCTGGTGTAGATTTCTCAATGGCATTTTTAGCTGAAAAAGATCGTGAAGATATTTTATTTGGTTGTGAGCAAGGTGTTGACTATATTGCAGCTTCATTTGTTAACTCAGCTGCAAACGTTGAAGAAATTCGTGAATTATTAGTTCAAGGAAATAAAACAGATATTCAAATTATTTCAAAAATTGAATCTCAAGTCGGAATTGATAATATCGATTCAATTATTGCAGCTTCTGATGGAATTATGGTTGCGCGTGGAGATTTAGGATTAGAAATTCCTTACTACGATGTTCCATATTGAGAAAAAATTATTATTCGTAAGTGTAGAGAAGTTGGAAAACCAGTTATTGTTGCAACTCAAATGTTAGAATCAATGACTGAAAACCCAGCCCCAACTCGTGCAGAAGTAACTGATGTTTACTTCGCAACAGAATTAGGAGCTGATGCAACTATGTTATCTGGTGAATCTGCTGCTGGAGATTACCCATTCATCACAACTGGAGTTATGGCAACTATTAACAAACGTGCAGAAGTAGAATTTTATAATAAAGGTTACTACCAAGTACAATTAGAAAATGCTAGAAAAACCACTTCAGGACCACGTGCTGAAATAGCAGATAACTTAGCTGAAATGACAAGAGAAGGAAAATATCAATTCGCTGTTGTTTTGTCAAGAACAGGAACATTATTGAAAACAATTTCTAAATACAGACCTAATGTTACTATTTTAGGAGTTTCAGAATCAGAAAGATTATGAACAGCATTTGGGGTTTGACATTCAATTTTTATGAATATAACTAAAGATATTACTAAACTTGAAGATGATATTGTTGAACTATCAAAAATTGCAAAACTTTGAGGAGCTAAATCAGGGGAAACAATTTTAGTAGTTAGAAACAAAGACATTAGAGAACTAACTGTTGATTAATAACAAAAAAGAGACACAAGGCTCTTTTTTTATGTTAAAAAATATCTTAAGGAGTTATTTATGGCAGAAACACGAAACGGCTGAAACGGCTATTTTAAAAATTTTTTAGGCGCTAAAACTTGTATTCAAGATTTTAAAGAATGACCTAAAGTTTATAAATTGGTTTTTTTAGTTTATGCAATTGTTGTTATCATTTTTAATTTTTTTAGCATTCAACCTTTAATTATTAAAGAGGATGTTTGAAACGTAGCTGACCAATTAGATTTAATAAAATACAACGGTACACATTTTTTGCCATTTATTAAGTTTGTTGATGCAAGTCTTTACGGTTCGGCAATCGCTGATCCTTCGCGTGGTTTTGCCATTCTTACAACTGTTTTTTATTCTATGAACGGAATTGTTGCTATCAGTGGACTTTTATCATTGATATCAATAATTAATAATAAGAAATCTCAATACTTATGAGGAGCTATAAATTCTTTTAGTTATTCTTTGTTTGCAATTACTGTTGGATTTACAGGAGATTTTATTGTTTATACTTTTTTCTTTTTAACAGCACCCTTAGGGTGATATTTGTTCGAAATCAAAAAACGTAATCGTAGAATTATGATGTATTCTAAGTCCTGAAAAAAACAAGTTCCTTTTTATTTGATTAGTGCAGCTTTAATTGCGGCAATTATTACAATTTGATTTTTCATTATTCCGCTTATTTACAATGGCATAACTGGAAAAAATTATGCAAACGATATTTTGGCAACAGCTCCAAATAAATTAATTTTTGACGCAATAGCCACAGGATTAATTTTCAGCGGCTACATTATGCAATTAATAAATATCACTGAACAATTTTTTATTTGATCAGTTTTAAATATCTTAAAATTGTTGCAGTACACACCCCTAGGGTTTGGAACAGAAAACGCAATCCCAATTAATATGATTATTCAATATACTTGTTGATCAATTCTTGGATTAATGGGTTTATATCACAACATAATTCAACCAATTATGAGACAAATTAAAAAATCAGAAATTTAATTCTGATTTTTTAATTTTATAAAGTCATTAATCATCTTTCAAATTTCATGAGCAGCCGCACTTTTAGTTAGTGAATTAAATTCTAAAATATTTTCGTTTATTGAATTTAAAATTTTAATAGATGTTTTTTGATTGTTCATGCTATCAACCAAATTAATTATTAGAATATCTAAGTTTTTTTTACGCATTTTTGTTTTAGCAATAATTAAATCAAAGTCATTTGCTAAAGAAAATCCTACTAAAATTTGTTTTGTTTTTAATGAACCTAAATGTTCAAGTACATCAACTGCCTTTGATAATTGTAAATTTAAATTTTCGTTTTTTGGTGTTTTGATTAAACTTGGATTAGTTATTTCGTAATCATTTAATGCAGCAGAACATATTACGATATCTTTTTCTTTAAAATGCATTTTCATAGTTTCTAACATTTCTGCATTGGTGTTAACTTTTTTAGTTATTTTAGAGATATTAACATCATGGTCACCCGCAATAATTGATATTTCACTTGTAAAAACATTTGCTCATTTAACTAGTTCAGAACCCATAAGCCCGCTAGAACCATTGGTGATATATCTAACAGGATCTAAATAAGCTTTTGTTCTTCCTAGATTTATTAATATTTTTTTGTTTTTTAAATTAATAAATTCTTCAAAAAAAGAATTAACATATTGAACTACTTCATCTGGTTCTCAAGCTCTTCCTAAACCTAAATCTCGACTTGCAAGCATTCCGTATTTTGGTTCTAATCAAATATTTTGTTTATTTTCTAAAAGGGTGTTTTTACTTTTTTGTAAAATAGGATTTAAATACATTTTTTCATTCATAGAAGGAAATCATAAAGTTTTACTTTCGTTAGCTGCTAAAGTTAGCGAACAAATATCATCAGCAAAACCATTTGCAACTTTGTTTATGAAATCATAAGTTGCTGGATAAATAATTGTTAAATCAGAATCTTTATTTACCTCAATATGTTTACCTGTAGCATGATTGTCATATTGCTTAGTTGTAAAAATTTTAGTGTTTATGTTTAATGTTTCTAAATCAAAAAAATGAGAAACATCTTCACTTGCAAAAACATTTATTTTGTAATCAATTTTTAGTTTATTTATAGTTTCTTTTGCTTTTGTTGCAGCGATTCCAGCCGTTATTATAAAATTTATTTTTCTTTGCATAAATTATCTACCTTTATTTTATATTTTACCCTAATTTATTTGTCAAAAATGTCAGCAAACACATTGTAATGAGTTAAAATAATAATAGAAATATTTCTAATAATATTTTAGTTTTTAGAGATATTTGTGCGAAAGAGGTAAAAATGAAAACTATTGTTTTGGGAACAAATCACGCTGGTACTACAGTTGTGAGAACTCTTAAACGTCTAGATCCAAAAATGGAAGTTGTTACATACGAAAAAAATGACAACATTTCTTTTTTAGGGTGTGGAATAGCTTTATGAGTTAAAGGTGAAGTAAAAGACCCAAATGGATTATTCTATGCAACACCTGAAATTTTAAAATCAGAGGGTATTAAATCAAAAATGAATCATGAGTGAGTTGCGATTAATACTAAAAAGAAAACAGTTACTATTAAAGATTTAAAAACCGGAAAAGAATTTGATGACAAATATGACAAATTAGTTCTTGCAACAGGATCTTGACCAATTGTTCCTCCAATTCCTGGAATTGAATCAAAAGGTGTGCAAATTTGTAAAAACTATGGACATGCCAAAAAAATTCAAGCAGCTAACAATGATGCAAAATTGAAAAAAGTTACAATTGTTGGAGCAGGTTACATTGGTGTTGAATTAGTTGAAGCATTTAGAAGTAAAGGAAAACAAGTTACTTTAATTGATATTGCTGACAGAATTATTCCAAATTACTATGACAAAGAATTTACAGATTTAATGGAAGAAAAAATGACTAAAGCTGGTGTTAAATTAGAATTAGGTCAAAAAGTTATTGAATTTAAAGCTGACAAAAACGGAAATGTGAAATCAGTTGTTACTGATAAAAAAGAAATTCCATCAGATTACGTTATTTTTTCAGTAGGAATTAAAGCACAATCAGAATTGTTAAAAGGACAAATTGAACTTTCTGAACGTGGAGCAATTAAAGCAAACGAATTTATGCAAACATCAAACAAAGACATTTATGCAGTTGGTGACTGTGTTGAAGTATTCAATAAAGCAATGGATCAAAGTATGCAAATTGCTTTAGCAACAACCGCTGTTAGAACAGGTATTATTGCTGCAATGAACATTGTTAAAGGAAACAAAATGGCATCACCTGGATTTACTGGGGCTAATGGTATTGAAGTGTTTAACCTTAAAATGGCATCAGTCGGAATTAGTGAAGAATCAGCAAAAAGATTTAAAATGGATGTAGAATCAATTAGTCTTTCAGATAATGATCGTCCTGAATTTATGTCAACAGTTAGTCCTGTGTGATTTAAAGTTATTTGAGATAAAAAAACAAGAAAAATTGTTGGAGCTCAAGTAGCATCAGAAAAAAACCATACAGAAATTATGTACATGTTTGCCTTAGCAATTCAAAAAGGATTAACAATTGATGAATTGCCATTGGTTGATATTTTCTTCTTACCACACTTTAATAAACCATATAACTTTATTACATTGGCAGGTTTAGAAGCAGCAGGTTTAAATTACTTTAAGAAAGATAAAAAATCAGCAACAAAAAAATCAGCAACAAAACCTTCTACAAAAAAACCAATTTCTAAAAAAGCTCCAGCAAAAAAATCAGCAACAAAATCAGTAAAAAAGTCAGTTAAAAAATAATGAATTTATTAGTATCAAATAGTTTTGATCCAAAAATAAATTTAGCTATTGAGGAATATTTAACTAATAATTTAAATATTAAAGCACCAATCTTATTCATTTGACAAAACGACAACACTATAGTTGTCGGTCGAAACCAAAATACTTTGCAAGAAGTTAATTATGATTTGGCGCAAAGAAATTTTGTTAATGTCGTAAGAAGAAATACCGGGGGTGGAACAGTGTTCCAAGACCTTGGTAATTTATGTTTTTCAATCATTGTCGATAAGCAAGAAAATAATAATGCTTCATTTAATGAAATTTTTGAAAAGGTCTTATCACCAATAGTAAATTATTTGAAATCAAAAAATTTGAATGCAGTTTTTACTGGAAGAAATGATATTGAAATTGATGGATTAAAAGTATCGGGGAATGCACAATTACAAACCAAGGATAGAATTTTAGAACATGGAACGTTATTATTTGATATTGACATGTCCAAACTTAGTCAATATCTAACGGTTAACGAAATCAAAATGAAATCTAAAAAGGTTTCATCTGTTGTTTCTAGAGTTGGAAATATTAAACAAATGTTAGCTGAAGATATTAATATGGAACAATTTAAACAAGAAATAATTAATTTTTATACAAAAGGATCAAATGTTAATTTTATCAATTTAACAATTGATGATTGGAATGTCATTAATGATTCTGTAACTAATAAATATTCTAATTGAGATTGAACTATCGGTAAAAATGCTTCCTTTGATTTTAAAAACGGAAATTACATACCTGGTGTTGGTTATATCGAAGTTAATTTAAAGACAAATAAGGGAAAAATTGAAGAAATTAAGTTTTATGGAGATTTTTTAGGTTCAAAAGGAACTGAAGAAATTGAAAAAAAATTAACAAAAACAGTTTATGATTCAGCAAGTGTTAAAAAAGTTTTAGAATCACTAGATTTAAAAACAGTTTTTGCTGATGCAATAACAATAGAAAATATTTTAAATTTAATATTTTAAGATGGAGGTCTAATGAAATATATTAATAAATTTGATCCGTTAAAAAACGAACGTGTTGAAATAATGGATGCAAAGGGAAAAATTATCAATCCTAAACTTATGCCTGAAATTGATAATGATAAATTAATTGAAGCTTATAAATTAATGAACTTATCAAGAAGACAAGATGATTTTCAAAATAAAGCTCAAAGACAAGGGCGTTTATTATCATTTTTATCTTCTACAGGGCAAGAAGCATCAGAAGTTGGTTATGCAATGAATTTAATTAAAGGTAAAGATTGATTCGTTTCTGGTTACAGAAATAATGCCGCATGATTAACTGTAGGAATGCCAATTAGAAACATAATGTTATATTGAGCAGGAAATGAATTTGGAGCAAGATCGCCAGAAGGTGTTAACTCTTTACCACCAAACATCGTAATTGGTTCTCAATACTCACAAGCAACAGGGCTTGCATTTGCTGAAAAATACAACAAACGTGATGGTATTGTATTAACAACTACAGGAGATGGAGGAACAAGTGAAGGGGAAGTTTATGAAGCAATGAACTTTGCTAAATTGCATGAAGTTCCATGTATTTTTGTTGTTGAAAACAACAAATGAGCTATTTCAACTCCAGTTTTCCAAGCTACAAAATCACTTAACTTTGCAGTTAAAGGAATTGCTGTAGGAATGCCATCAATTAAAGTTGATGGTAACGATTTTTTAGCAGTTTATGGAGTATTTAAAGAAGCTGCAGAATGAGTAAGAAAAGGAAATGGACCTATCTTGGTAGAATGTGATACTTATCGTTTAGGAGCACACTCTTCAAGTGATAACCCAGATATTTATCGTTCACCAGAAGAATTTGAAGCAGCAAAATTGCGAGATCCTTTAATTAGAATGAAACAATATTTAAAAGATCAAAAACTTTGAGATGACAAAAAGCAAACTAAACTTGATGAAGAACAAGACGCTTTTGTTGCTGCAGAATTTGAATGAATGGAAAAAAACAAAAATTACGGATTAGAAGATATCTTTAACTACACATACGAAGAAATGGATAATGACTTAAAAGAACAATATTCAGAAGCTAAAGCTTTCTTTGAAAAATACCCAGAATCAAAAGATGGAGGACACCACTAATGGCAGTTATTAACAATATTAAAGCTGTAACAGAAGCTCTAGACACAGCGATGTCGCAAGATGATCAAGTAGTAGTTTACGGTGAAGACGCAGGATTCGAAGGTGGAGTTTTTAGAGCTACCCAAGGATTACAAGCAAAATTTGGAGAAGCAAGATGTTTTAATGCTCCAATTAGTGAAGCTGTTTTTGTCGGGGTAGGAATCGGAATGGCAATTAACGGAATGAAACCAGTTGTTGAAATGCAATTTGAAGGATTAGGTTGAGCTTCGTTACAAAACATTTTTACTCACATGGGAAGAATGAGAAACAGAACTAGAGGAAAATATACAGTTCCGATGGTAATTAGAATGCCAATGGGTGGAGGAATCAGAGCTCTAGAACACCACTCTGAAGCAATGGAAGCAATTTATGCTCACAACCCAGGAGTTAAAGTGGTTATCCCATCAACTCCATATGACACAAAAGGACTAATCTTAGCTGCAATCGAATCAAAAGATCCAGTTATTGTTTTTGAACCAACAAAATTGTATCGTGCTTTCAAACAAGAAGTACCAGATGGATGATATACAGTACCAATTGGAAAAGGTTACAAAATTACTGAAGGTAATGATTTAACAATCGTGACTTACGGTGCTCAAACTGTGGATTGTCAAAAAGCATTAGAACTATATAAAAAAGAAAATCCAAGTGCTTCAATTGAATTAATTGATTTACGTTCAATTAAACCTTGAGATAAAGAAATGGTAATCGAATCTGTTAAAAAAACAGGTAGATTGTTAGTAGTTCATGAAGCTGTTAGATCATTTTCAGTATCAGCTGAAATTATCACAACAGTTAATGAAAAATGTTTCGATTTCTTAAAAGCACCATTATCTAGATGTACAGGTTATGATGTACCAATTCCTTTTGATAGAGGAGAAGGTTATCACCAAGTTAACCCATACAAAGTTTTAGAAAAAATTAAAGAAGTAATTAATTACAAATTTTAATTACAGAAAGGTAAAAATATGTTTGAAGTAAAATTTGCAGATATTGGAGAAGGTTTAACTGAAGGTAAAGTTACTGAAGTCTTAGTAAAAGTTGGAGATCAAGTAAAAATGGGTGACAGCTTGTTTCACGTTGAAACCGATAAAGTTAATTCAGAAATTCCAGCTCCAGTTGCAGGTAAAGTTAGTGAAATTTTAATTAAAGCTGACCAAGAAATTAAAGTTGGTCAAGTTGTTGTTTTAATTGATGATGGATCAGCTTCTGCAGCTCCTGAAAAGGAAACAAAAAAAGTTGAAGTTGAAGAAGAAAATGCTAGTGTTGTTGGTTCAACACCTGCATCAAACGAAGTAATTTCTCGTAGAGAAGAAGTTCAAGTTTCAACTAATAATAATCACCAAATCAAAGCAACACCTTTAGCGAGAAAAGTTGCTGCTGATAAAAACATTGATTTAAAAAATGTTACAGGAACAGGACCAAACGGAAGAATTTTAGTAGCTGATTTAGCAAATGTTAGTGTTGCAAAACCTATTGCATCTATTGCACCAATTAACCATGTTTCTGCCCCAGAAATAGTGGCAGCTAAACCTGTTGGAAAACCAGGACCTGATTACAATAACCCAAAAATTTCTGTAAGAGAGATTAATGAACAATTAAGTTTTGACACTAAACCAATGAACGGAATTAGAAAAGCAACAGTTAAAGCAATGACTTTAAGTCATACTAAAAATGCTGCTTTCACCGGAATGAAATCAATCGATATTACCAATTTGGTAGAAGCAAGAAATCAATTAAAAGTTTATGCTGATTCACAAAATGTTAAATTAACTTATTTAGCCTTTATTGCTAAAGCTGTTGCGAGAGCTTTAAAAGAAATGCCAAATATTAATGTCAGAATTGATGAAGCAAACAATTCAATCCAATATTTACAAAATGTTAATATTGGAATTGCAGTTGATACACCAGATGGTTTGATGGTTCCTGTTATTAAAGGTGTTGATCAACTTACTGTTTTAGAAATCGCAGTTAAAATAACAGAATTAGCAAATAAAGCTAAAAATAAAAAACTAGGAATGTTAGATATGAAAGATGGAACTTTCACAATTTCTAATTTTGGAACTGTTGGTTTAGATTTTGCAACACCAATTATCAATTCTCCAGAATCAGCAATTTTGGGAATCGGAAATATGGTTAAAACTCCAATGTATATTGGAGAAGAAATTAAACCTAGATGAATAATGCCATTTTCAGCAACAGCTGATCATAGAATCATTGATGGTGCGGATGCAGGTAGATTTTTATCTAAAGTAGAATATTACTTACAAAATCCTTTGATTTTGTTAGTGTAGTTAAGTGGAGTTAAAAAATATGTTTGAAGTAAAATTTGCAGATATTGGAGAAGGTTTAACTGAAGGTAAAGTTACTGAAATTTTAGTTAAAATTGGAGACCAAGTAAAAATGGGGGATAGTTTATTTCACGTTGAGACTGATAAAGTTAATTCTGAAATTCCAACTCCCGTTGCAGGGACAATTGCTAAAATCTTAGTTAAACCCGATGAAGAGATTAAGGTTGGACAAGTGGTTTTTGTAATCGATGATGGTTCAACATCATCACCTGTAAAAGAAGAAAATAAATCAGAAGCAAAATCTGAACCAGTTGAAGAAAATGCTAGTGTTGTTGGTTCAACACCAGTATCAAATGACGTTCTTCCAAGTCGTGCACCAGAAGCTCAAAAACCTTCTCAACCAACAATTCAAAAATCAAGTGTTAAATATGACACAAAAGAAGATTTTGATGTAATTGTTGTTGGAGCGGGAATTGGAGGATACGTTTCTGCAATTAAAGTTGCGCAACTAGGTTTAAAAGCAATGATTGTTGAAAAACAATATTATGGAGGAGTTTGTTTAAATGTTGGATGTATTCCAACCAAAGCATTATTAAAAGCAGCAAAAGCCTTTGATATTGCTTTAAATAAAAATGATGTTTTTGGAATTTCATACCCAGGGAATGTTAAACCTTCTTTAGATTGAAAAAAAGTTCAATCTCGTAAAGATGATATTGTTGGTAAATTAACTGGAGGAGTTCGTTATTTACTAGATAAAAATAAAGTTAAACGCATTGAGGGAAAAGCTCAAGCTTTAGATCCAAATACTGTTGAAGTTGATGGAATTAAATATGGATGTAAAAATTTAATCATCGCAACTGGATCAGTTCCAAATTCATTACCTTTACCAGGATTTGCTGAAGCAGCTAAATCAGGTTATTTAATCAATTCAACTGGTGCTTTATCTTTACCTACTATTCCTAAAAAATTAGTAATTATTGGTGGAGGAGTTATTGGTGTTGAATTTGCTTGTTTATATGCAAATGTTGGCGTAGAAGTAACTATATTACAAGGATTACCTACAATTTTAGAAATGCTTGATAAAGATGTAATTACTGAAATGACTAAGCAATTAAAAGAACGTTACAAAATCAATGTTATAACTAATGCAAAAATTAAAGAAATTAAAGATAAATCAGTTATATATGAACTTGATGGAAAAGAACAAAAAATCACAACTGATTATTGTTTAGAATCTGTTGGAAGAAAAACTGTTATTGATGGTTTTGAAAATATGGGATTAGACATAACTGATAGAAAAGCAATTAATGTAGATGATTATTGTGAAACTAACATTGAAGGAGTTTATGCAATCGGTGACGTTATTGGTAAAGCAATGTTAGCGCATGTGGCATCACATGCAGGAATTGTTGCTGCAAATAGAATTGCTATGAAAAATGGAAGTTCTAAAGCACATGATATTAAAATGGATTTTGCAAAAATTCCAAGTTGTATTTATACATCTCCTGAAGTTGCAATGATTGGAAAAACTGAGCAACAACTTGAAAAAGAAGGCGTTGAATACAAAGCATTTAAATTTCCATTCTCAGCAATTGGAAAAGCTTTAGTTGATGATCATCCTTACGGGTTTGTTAAACTAATTGTTGAACCTAAATATAAAACTGTACTAGGAGCTCACATAATTGGTTCAACAGCAACAGAAATGATTTCTGAAATTACAACATTAATTGAATGTGAAGGAACAATAACTGAAGTTGCAAGAGCAATTCACCCTCACCCAACTATGAGTGAAGCAATTGGTGAAGTTGCAGAAGCTTTAGAAACAGGTTTACCAATCAATTTATAATCGGAGGTTTTAATGATTAAAATTGAAGAAATAAAACAAGAACTTATTAGTAACAAAAATAAAAAGAAAATCGTTTTTCCTGAGGGACAGGAAGAAATTATTCAAAAAGTTGCTAATTATCTTGTTGAAAACAAAATTGCTGAACCAATTTTGTTATTTAATGATAAAAAAGATATCCCAAAAACTTTAAATTCTCAAGTTAAAATTTTGAATTTAGAAGACATTGACACAACAACTTTAGCAAATCAATTTTTTGAATTACGTAAGGGCAAAGTGACAATTGAAGATGCTAAAAAATTAATGCGTCAAAGAAATTATTTTGGTGCAATGATGATGCAAAATAACGAATCAGATTCAATGTTGTGTGGTCTTACATTCACAACCGCAGATACATTGCGACCAGCTTTGCAAATTATTAAAACAAGTCCGTCTGCATTGCTTGCTACATCAGTATTTATAATGAAAAAAGATGATCAAACTTTCTTTTTCTCAGATTGTGCTTTAAACATTAAACCAACCTCAGAGCAACTAGTTTCAACTGGAAAAATGGTGGCAAAGTTCGCCAAACAAATGCAAGTTAAGAATCCTGAAGTTGCTTTCTTGAGTTATTCAACAAACGGTAGTGGGGCAGGAGAAGATGTTGATCGTGTTAATAAAGCGGTTGAGATTTTAAAAAATGAAAATGTCGATTTTATAATTGAAGGAGAAATGCAGTTTGATGCTGCTTTTGATAAAAAAGTAAGAGATAAAAAGTTCCCAAACAATAAACTTACAAAAAATACTCCTGATGTTTTCATTTTCCCTGAAATTCAATCCGGGAATATAGGTTATAAAATCGCTCAAAGAATGGGTGGTTGAGAAGCTGTAGGTCCATTTATCTTGGGGTTAAATAAACCCGTTAATGATTTATCGCGTGGAGCAACTTATGAAGATGTTTTACAAACAGCAATCATCACAATTTACCAATCTATGGAGGTAGAATAATGATCTTAGTAGTTAACTCGGGAAGTAGTTCAATCAAATTTAAATTATTTGCTATAAAGAAAAATGTACCAATCGCAATTTTAGACGGATTAGCTGAAAGAATCGGTGTGGACGGATTTTTAAAAATTGAATTCAATGGTGAAAAACATCAATTTAATCAAAAAATGAGTAATCACAATGAAGCTATTCAATTTATTTTAAAACAATTTGAAGAATTAAAAGTTATCAAAGATAAAAAAGATATTGCAGCTGTTGGATTTCGAATAGTACACGGAGGTAAAATAACAGAACCTGTTGTTATTGATAAAAAAGTCTTTAAAGAAATTGAGGCTTGCGTTAAATTAGCACCACTACATAATCCAGGTGCATTAGTTGCAATTGAAGCTTTTAAAATAGAAATGCCAAAAGTTAAATTAATTGCCTCATTTGATACTTCGTTCCACCAAACAATGGATGAAGAAACTTTCTTATATTCTGTTCCTTATGAATGATACAAAAAATATCAAGTTAGAAAATTTGGTTTTCACGGAATTAGTTACAAATATATAACAGAAAAATATGCAAAAATGATTAAAAAACCTGTTGGCAAATTAAATTTAATAATTTGTCATTTAGGAAGTGGAGCTTCTGTTGCTTGTGTAAAAAATGGTAAATCCATTGACACAACAATGGGATTCACTCCTTTAGCTGGACTAATGATGGGAACAAGATCAGGTGATATTGACCCATCAATTATTCAATATATGGTTAAAGCACTTAATAAAGATGTGTTTGAAATAACTTCTATATTAAATAAAGAATCAGGACTAAAAGGGTTTTCTGAAATAAGTAGTGACATGAGAGAAATCATTGCCGAAGTTGAAAAAGGTAACAAACACGCCGTATTAACATTGAATAAATATTCACAAAATGTAGCGGATTTTATTGTTAAATATGCAAACAGATTAGAAGGAAAAATTGATGCTTTAATTTTTACTGCCGGAATTGGTGAAAATTCTGACACAGTACGTAAAGAAATAATTAATAGAGTTAACATTTTAGGTTTAAAGTTAAATCCAAAAGAAAATATCAAACGTTATGACGACTTTTTGAAAATATCAAACAAGGATTCAAAATTTGACATTTATGCAATTAAGACAAATGAAGAATTAATGATTTGTCAGGAGACTATGGATTTAACTAGCTAAAAAAGGAGCTATATGAAAATTTTTTGCTATGGTATTCAAGATGCCGAAAAATCAATCTTTGAATTAGAAAATAAAAAATTTAAAAACGAATTATTTTATACAAACGATTTATTAAATAGTGAAAACATTAAAAATTTTCCAAACGGAATGGATGCAGTAATTTTATTTGTAAACTGCAAAGCCGATGAAAAAGCATTAAAAACCTTTAAAGAAAAAGGGGTTAAATATATTGTTACAAGAACAGTAGGTACCGATCATATTGATTTAAAAACCGCTGCTTCGTTGGGCTATAAAGTAGGGCGAGTTCCATCTTATTCTCCAACAGCGGTTGCTTCTTTAGCGTTTGCTGGTGGTATTGAATTATTACGAAGATCTGGATGAATGTTTAATCAAACTAAAGATTTTAATTTTAAAATAGATGGAAATATGTTTGCCAAAGAATTAAAAAATTCCACAATTGGAATTATTGGAACTGGAAAAATTGGTTACGAAACAGCTAAGTATTGAAAAGGTACAGGAGCTAAAGTTTTAGGATTTGATCTTTTCCCTAATGATAAAAATAATGAAGTTTTAGAGTATACAGATTTAGAAACTTTAATTAAAAAGTCTGAATTAATTTCCTTGCATGTTCCTTACATTAAAGGTGAGAATGAAAACTTAATAAATGAAGCTTTAATTTCTAAAATGAAAGATTTTGCTTCAATTGTTAATGTTTCGCGTGCTCCATTAGTTGACACAAAAGCAATTATCAGTGCAATTAAATCAAATAAACTTTATGGTTATGCTGGTGATGTATTTACTAATGAAGGTGATTTAATTAATAAAAAATTAACTGAAGCCGATGTTATGAAGATTAATCCTGAAATTGTTGAATTACTAAAATTATATCCAAGAGTTTTAATCTCCCCTCATGTTGCCTATTTTACAGATGAAGCTGTAAAGAATATGGCAGAAATATCATTCCAAAATTTAAAACAGTTAGTAGAAACAGGAACTTGTGACACTGCTGTTAATTAATAAGGAAATGGGAGTGATCAAAAATGTCTAATGTTTTAATTTTAAGCGAAGCTACTGATGCAATCAAAACTGCATTATCTAGTCTCATATTTTGAGGTTCAATAATTGCTGCTTGTTTTGTTATTTTTCTTGGATTTATTATTCAAAGAAAAAAAATAGCCAATGACGGATGAGAAAAACCTTTAGTTAAAGTTTTACTTATGATTGGTTTACCGGCATTGATTTTAAAATCATTTATGGTTGATTTAAGCAAAGATAATGCTTTAGAAATGTTTATGATCATGCTCGTGGGTCTATTATTCTTTTTTGCTCTAGCAGTTTTTAGTAAGTATTTTTATATTAAAAACTCTAGATCAATTCAAGACACATTATCGATGTGTGTGGCATTTGGTTCAACAGTTTATTTCGGTGTACCAATTGCATTGTCAATAACACCAGAATCTTTAACTAAAACGGTTGAAGCTTCAGCAAATATGTTTAATGTAGGATTTTGAATCTTTATGTGTTCATGAGCCTTATTTGTTATTAAAAGACCATTACCGGGGACCTCGTTAGATGGTAAAAATTTAAAAGGAAAAGAAAATGATCTTGTAAATATTGAACATCGTTCAAACAAAATTAAATGACTTGATATTAAAGGGGTTATTTTAACACCGATTATTATTTCATTGATTGTTGGTATTGTTCTATGAATTTTACAATTAATTCCTGGAATAGATGTTATTCATGTAACTGATGGTGGTTGAAACACGATTAAACCAGGATATTATTCAATTACAAGAATTGATGCATTAATACCGGGGGTTGACAAAATTTTAATAGTATTATCAGCATTGCCAACACCTTTAGCTTGATTGGCTGTTGGAGCCTTAATAGGTAAAAGCGATATTAATGCAGCAATTAAAAACAAAACTGTTTGGTACACTTTTGCTTTAAAAAATGTTTTTGCAGGTTTGTTCGGAATAGCTGTAGTGAGTGCTATTGCAGCTATTGGTAATGCAACTGGATCATTCGAAATTAGTAAATACGCATTTGTAATGATTGTTTTATCGGCTGCATCACCAATTGCAACAACAATAGTAAGTTATTCAATTATGTACAATAAAGAACCTGTCTTAGCTTCAGAGGCAACAACATTGTCTACAGTGGGATCAGTTGTATCAATGCCGTTGTGAACAATTATTGCTTTATTTGTAGGCTTTTCATCTCCAATATTTGCATAATTAAAACAATTAAAATTAAAAAACCAAACAATTTAATTGTTTGGTTTTTATTTATTATAAATATTTATGATTCCTTTAAAAATTAAATCTTCATCTAATATGTACTTTTCCTTAATTTTTTCATTTAAAAGATAGGCATTACCACCTGTAAAAATTACTTCGTCTATTTTCATGTTTTGTTTAATTAATTCAATATTTTTTTCAATTGCATAATAATGAGAATTTATAGATCCGATATTTATTGCTTCTGCAGTGTTTTTACCAATAATTTGATTAGAAAAGTGAAAATTACTTGTTTTTAGCAAAGCTGCTTTATTTATTAAGGAATATAAACTTGTCTTAATTCCTGGCATAATTATTGCTCCTTCAAATTTCTTGTTACAAATTACAGAAAGAGTAGTTGCTGTTCCTAAAGAAATAATTATGTGATTTTTTTTATTGTTCATAGCATGAAAATAGGCGACAAAATCAGCTCCTAATTCGTTGGTGTTTTCTATATTAAATTTTTTATAATTAATAGATTTAAAATCTTTAATAGATCTAATTTTAATTCCTTTTTTATTTGCAAAATTAATTAATTTTTTGCTCAATTTTGGCACCACAGAAGAATAAACAATTTCATCTACAATTCCTTTGTTAATAAAACTTGAAAATTTTATTTTTTCGTTAATGTAAAAACGATTTTCTGTTAAATAAATATTTTTTTGCTCATCATAAAGTTTAAAATGAATTGATGTATTTCCTATATCTGTAAGTAGTATTTTTCCCATAATTTTACCTTCTAAGTATAATTATAAGATAAAATATATATTATTATTCTGTGAGGTAACAAATGAAAGCTATTTATCCAGGGAGTTTCAACCCTTTTCATGAAGGACATTTAAATATTTTAACGAAAGCTTTAAATATTTTTGATGAAATATATATTGTTGTTACAAAAAATATAAACAAAATTAATGATTCTAATTTTTCTTCAAGAATGGAAAAAATTAATAAAGCCGTTAATAATCCTAAAGTTCATGTCATTATAAATGAAAATGAATTAACAATTGAAATTGCTAAAAAATATCAATGTTCACACATTATTAGAGGATTAAGAAGTGATACTGACTTTAAATATGAGTTAGAATACTATGATGGTAATAAATTTTTGGATCCTAATATTGAAACCATCTATTTTATAAGTGATCATGAAAAACGCAAATTATCCTCAACAATCATAAAAGAAATTGCAAACTACAAAAAATAGTAATAAAATTAATTTGTATAACTTAATATTAATTAACATTGTTAGACATGGTAATATAAAAGACCTTAAAGAGAGTTGTCGTTTGGTGCAAGACATCGGGAATATATATTGCTACTACTAACAATAAATGTTACGTAAAAAGCCCGTTAAAGCTTAATCAAGATATGTTATTTATATGACATAAATTAGGATGGTACCGCGAATAAAACTCGCTCCTATTAATTCAGGGGCGAGTTTTATTTTTTTTAAAAAAAGAAAGGATTAAAATTATGAAAGTTAAATTATTAGACGGAAACATTAAAGAATATCAAAAACCAATTTCAATAAAAGATATTGCATCAAATTTAGGAGTAAGTTTAGGAAAAAGTGTTGTTGGAGCCTATGTTAATAAAATTCCCGTTGACTTAGACTATGTGGTAGAAAAAGATATAGAGTTAGAATTAATAACAAATAAATCGGATGATAAATACGATTTATTTATCAATCATACTTCAGCTTTACTAACCGCATTTGCAATTAATGATATTTTTGGAGCTAAAATAGCTCAAACATTTTACAAAAAAGATGGTGAAGAATTTGCCGTTACTTTTGAAGTCGAACCAAGAATTGGACTTGATGAGCTAGAAAAAATTCAAAACAAAGTTAATGAGTATTTGGCAAACAATGACAAAATAAATATTGAATATGTCGACTTAGAGACTGCAACCAAAATTTTAAAAAATAACGAATATCAACTTTTTTTAGCTAAAAAACAATTTGCTGAATTAAATTATGTAACTATTTATTCATTGAATAATTTAAAAATTGTTAACATCCAACCAATTATTACTGATTTAAAACATATTAAAGCAATAAGAGTTCAACAACTAACGGGTTCATATTGATTAGATGATGCAAAAAACATTATGTTACAAAGAGTTCATGGGATGGGTGCTGATTCACTTAAAGAGTTAAACTCAAAAATTGCTTTAATTGAAGATAGAAAAAGTCGTGATCACCGTACAATTAATAAACGTTTAAATATTTTTGGTTTTGATAATTTAATCGGTGCTGGTTTGCCATTGTGATTGCCTAATGGGGTTATAATTAAAGACGAAATTAAAAAATATTTAAAAGAAAAAGAATGAGAGTATGACTATATTCAAGTTCAAACACCAATTATGGGGACTGTTGATCTTTATAAAACTTCAGGTCACTGAGATCATTATAGAGAAGATATGTTTCAACCTTTTAATGGTGGTAGAGGTAGTGAAGAACAATTTGTTTTAAAACCAATGAGTTGTCCTCACCACGTGTCATTATATAAACAAGAACAAAGATCTTATCGTGATTTACCTTTAAGAATGGCTGAACACGCCCTACAACACCGATACGAATCGTCGGGATCATTGACAGGGTTGGAACGTGTTCGCGCAATGGAATTGACTGATTCTCATATTTTTGTTAGACCAGATCAAGTTAAAGAAGAATTTAAAAATGTTTATAAACTAGTTCAAGAAGCTTTAAAAGGATTAAAAATTGAAATTGACTATGTTTCTTTTTCTGTAAGAGATCCTGAAGATAAAGAAAAATATTTCCAAGATGATGAAATGTGAAATCATGCAGAAGAAGAACTTGAAAATGTTTTAAAAGATTTAAAACTTAACTATACTAAAATGGTTGGGGAAGCTGCATTTTATGGTCCTAAACTTGATATTCAAATTAAAACTGCTCAAAATCATGAAGTTACGATTTCAACGATTCAACTAGATTTCTTACTACCTAGAAAATTTGATGCTACTTATGTAGATCAACATCAAAAATTACAAAGACCTATTATGATTCACCGTGGTTTAGTCGGTACTTACGAGAGACTTGTAGCAATTATTTTAGAACAAACTAACGGAATTTTACCATTGTGATTATCTCCAACACAAGTTGAAATAATTCCAATTGGTGATGATAAAAATTTTGAATACGCAGACAAATTGCGTGATAAGTTCAAAAATGAATTCATTAGAAGTCATATTGATTTAAGAGATGAAAGACTTGCGTGAAAAATTCGTGAAGCTCAAATTCATAAAATTCCTTACCAATTAGTTATTGGGGATGAAGAAACTAAAAACAATACTATAACTTATCGTCAGTATGCAAGTGAAGAAGAAATCACAATGCCTACATCAGAGTTTATAACTAAAATAATGAAAGAAATAAAAGAAAGACAATAGGTTATCGGCCTATTTTCTTTCGGAAAAAGTTCCAAAAATTTTGGAACTTTTTAAATTTATTTTTAAAAATATTTAAAGTAATAAAATAATATTAACAAAGACAAAGGGTAAAAAATGGAAATTAAATTTAAAGATGATTTTTTATGAGGTTCAGCAACTAGTGGACCACAAAGTGAAGGAGCATTCGCTAAACCTAATTTAAGCATAATGGACTATTGATATAAAAAAACTCCTAACGATTTTCACAATCAAATAGGTCCTGATATCACTTCTGATCTTTTTCATAATTATGAAAAAGATATAGAAATTATGAATTCATTAAAATTAAATAGTTTTAGAACCTCAATTCAGTGAACGCGATTAATAGAAAATTTTCAAGATTGTAGAGTCAACAAAGAAGCTGTTGAATTTTATAGGAATTATTTTTTTAAATTAAAACTTAAAAATATTAAATTAATTGTAAACTTATTTCATTTTGATATGCCTATAGAATTACAAAATCTTGGTGGTTTCGAAAACAAAAAAGTTGTATCTATGTACGCTGAATATGCTCGAACATGTTTTGAACTTTTCGGTGATTTGGTTGATGATTGAGCAACTTTTAATGAACCAATTGTGCCAATTGAAGGTGGTTATTTATACGAATGGTATTATCCTAAAATTGTTGATTTTAAAAGAGGAATTCAAGCAGCTTATGGAACCATTTTAGCTCATGCCAAAGCTGTTAATATTTTTCATTCAATGTTTGCAAATGATCCAAATAAAAAAATTACAATTATTTTGAATTTAACTCCAGCTTATCCAAAAGATCAATCAAAAGATAATCTTCAAGCAGCTAGAATTAGAGATTTACTTTTCAATAAATCATTTTTAGAAACAACAATAAATGGTGTATTTCCTAAAGAGTTGATTGAATTATTTAAAAAAGAAGATCTGCTTCCAAATTATACAAAATTAGAATTATTAGAAATTAAAAATTCATATATTGATTATTTAGGAGTTAATTATTATCAACCTTCAAGAGTTCAAGCAAGAACGAAACCTTGATCCGGAAAAATTATGCCTGAAAAGTGATTTGAAAATTTTGTTTGAAATAAACGTAGAATTAATCCCCATAGAGGATGAGAAATACATCCAGAAACAATTTATAAAATAGCAATGGAAATTAAAAATAATTATAAAAACATTAATTGATTCGTTGCTGAGAACGGTATGGGCGTAGAAAACGAAATAAAATTCAAAAATTCTCAAGGTTTTATTGATGATCAATATAGAATTGATTTTATTAAAGAACATTTATATTGATTGAATAAAGCAATTTTAGAAGGATCGAATTGTTTTGGTTATCATGTATGAACATTTATCGATTGTTGAAGTTGAGCTAACGCTTATAAAAACAGATATGGCTTGATAGAACTTGATTTACAAACACAAAAAAGAACTATTAAAAAATCGGGATACTGATTTAAAGAAATAATTGAAAATAAAAACATCATCGAAATAGATGATGAATTAATAAAATTATAAAAATATAGCCAAAATAATAAAAAGAATAAATAAAACTAGGCAAGAAATAAAAACAATAATTTTAGCTGTTTTATGTCAATTAACAGCCGTTCTTGTTTGTTTATCTAAAAATCTAATAAATCCCCAAAAAAAGAATGGAATTACAAATGCAAATGCTGCTAAAATTGCAAAAACTGTTTGTGTCGTATTCATTTTAACCTCTAATATTTTTTAGTTTACATTATTATTTTCAAAAAAGGAGAGCTTATGAAAAATAAACAAAATTTTATTTGATCAACTTCAACTTGTGCATTTCAAATTGAAGGCGGAAGAAATGAAGGGGGAAGAACTGATTCTATTTGAGATGAGTTTACAAAACGAAATTTTTACATTCCTCCAATAGGTGTACCCGGTAGAGAAATTAATTCAATTGAACAAGCAGCAGATTTTTATCATAAATACGAAACTGATTCTTTGATAATGAAAAACGCAAATTTAAATGGATTTATTTATAATTTAGATTGAAATAGAATATTTCCTAAAAACTATCAGGAAATAAATCCAGAAGGAATTAAATGAACTGAAAATTTTTTCAAAAAAATGATTGAAAACGAAATAAGACCTATTCCGATTTTATTTCATTGAGACACCCCTCTTTGAGCACAAATTCAAGGTGGATGAGAAAATTCTGAAATACTGATTTGATGACGTCAATATGTAAAAACAATGTTTAAATTTTTAGGAAAGTATACAGATATTTGATACGTAAATGATGAAAATTCTACATTTACACTTGCTGGCTATTTAGATATTTACTTACCTCCAGCAAGAAATGATAAAACCGCTTTTGTTAAAGCTATACATAATTTAAATTTATCTGGAGCTATCGCTAAAGAAGAATTTGAATTAGCTAAAGAAAAAGGATATATTTCTAAAGATTCAATTTTAGGTATTGTTCATGATTGAAACCCTCCAATTCCTTACGATAAGACTGACAAAAATGATTTAAAAGCAATTGAAATATATAACCAATGATTTTTACATTTTTGGTTAGATCCAAACATGAAGGGAAAATATCCTGAAATTTTTTTCAGATGAATAAAGGAAAATAATATTGATTTTAAAATAAGCAAAAAAGATTTAGATTTTTTAAAAAAGAACACCTTAGATTTCATTGGCTGAAATTATTATCGACCATGTTATATAAGTGGTGTTCATAAAAATATTTCTGAAGAACTCTTAAACAGACCAACGGAACAATTTTTTACAAAAGATTTTAAAATTGTTTATCCAATAAAAGATGTTTTATACACAGATTGAAAATGAATTATAGATTCATCGCGCCTTGTTTCTGGTTCTTTAGAAATGAAAAATATTTATGGTGATATACCTTTAATGATTGTCGAAAACGGTTTAGGAGCTTTCGATGATAAAACCGGGGATTTAATAAAAGATTTTAAAAGAATTGAATATTTAAAACAACATATTGAAGCAGTGCTTGAAGCAAAGAGAATAGGTGTTAATTTCATTGGTTATTCGTTATGAACTTATTGTGATATTTATTCGCCATCTGGAGGATATAGAAAAGATTATGGATTAGTTTCTGTGGATTTTAATTCTTCAAACAAAACTAGAAAACCTAAATTAAGTTATTCTTGATATAAACAAGTAGCCACTTCAAATGGAAAGGATACTTCAATTGATTTAAATAAATTAGAAAAAGATTTAAAAAATGAATTAAAGAATTGAAGTATATATATGAAATAAATGATAAATATAGGAATTATTGGAGCGGGGAGAATTGTTGAGTGATTTATAAAAGATTATTTATTGATCATGAACAATATAAATGTACAAAGCAGAATAATTAGCATTTGGAATCGAACTTATGAAAAAGCAAATTTAATTAATGATAAATATAATTTAAATTTAAATGTTTATCAAAATTTAAATGATTTTTTTAATAAAGATAGAAATAATATTGATTTAATATATATCGGAACAAGTGATGAAAGTCATTTTGATTTTGTTAAAACAGCATTAGAAAATAAAATTAATGTTTTTTGTGAAAAACCTTTATCATTGTCATATCTTCAATCAAAAGAGTTGTACAAGTTAGCAAACAAGAATGACCTTTTGTTGTTTGAAGGCATAAAAACCGGTTTTGCTCCAGCTTTCATTAAACTTGAGCAAATAATAAAATCTGAATTACTTGGTAGAATTAAATATATATATTCTTCGCATGCAAAAATTTCTACTAGCGGAAACATCCCTAATGATTCTAATGTAGGTTTTCACTTAGCTGGAGGAATGTATGCTTTATACACGGTTTTAAAATTAGCAGGTAAAGCAAAAGTGGTTCAATTTATGAACAATGCATATGAAAAAAATACTTTAGCTATACAAACTTCTGTTTTAACAATAAGACATTCAAACAATGTTATAAGCACTGTTGTTGGTTCGGACACTATTACTGATGATTTATCTACAAAAATAATTTTTGAAAAAGGTTATGCAAAACTTGGTGGACGTATTGATCTTTATAATGAAAACTATAAAAAAGATTCTTGTCACATGCCTAAAACATTATCTATTTATGATAATCAAAATAATTTATTAGACTTTTATGATCTTGATTTTGTTTCTGAAGGCGAAGGTCTAAGATTCGAAATAGAACATGTATTAGAAATGCTAAATGATAATATAAAAGAGAGTTCAATAGTATCTCAATCACTATCATTAGAAATTATTAAAATTTTAGAAAAAACTAACAAAGTAAGTGATTTAGAAAGTGTGGTTTTGTAATGCTTCAAAAAGAATATCAAGTTGCTGTTCAAGATGAGCAAGAAGTAAATTTATTAGAAGAAACATTTACCTCAAAACGACAAAAGATTCATACAAAAATTTATTCTTCAATGACTGAAGAAAGATTAAGAACTAATAAACTTATTATTTCATATTCTATTGCAGCACCAATTGAGAGAGTCTTTAAAGCTGTTGCTGAAAAATCAGCTAAAGATATGCACCCGAAACTCAATTATAATGATTTAAAGCAAAACACATTTTATTATTCTTCCGGAAAAAACAATAAAAATCCATTTAAAATCACTGAACTCAAAATCAACGAAGTTATTACAATTGAATTTTTTGCTAAAGATCAACAATTTATAAAAACTTTAAAATTCAAAGCAAATAAAAAGAATACAAAAACCAAAATAACATTTATTGATGTTGTAACGGGTACGACATCAATTTTAGGATGGTATGAAAAACATATTAAAAATGTTTATATAAAAAGAATGACTATAGCTTTTAAAATTCAAATTAAACAAGCTCAATTGGATTTAAATTTAATTTCTAAAACTAAAATTGAAAAAGTAAAAAACGAAATCATTAAATTAATTGAATATTCTAAGAAATTATTTTAAAAAAACAGCAAACATAAAAGTTTGCTGTTTTTTTAAATCAATAAGCTTATTGCAACAATCAAAATTATTAATAATGCACAAGTAATTGCTCCATATAAATAAATTTTCATTTTGTGAAAAACCATTCTGTGAAAGGCTTTTTCCATTGTTTCTATGGTTAAATAGATAATTAGTAAAATTACAATTGGTACAAAAGCAAAATAGATGATATCTGACATGAAACAAACTCCTTTTATATATTTATTTTATATTTTTTAAAATATTCGGCACTAATTTGTCTATTAGAATATTCTCCAAAAAGAATAGAAATTTTTAATAACAAAACTTAATTATACCAAAAGTTTTATAATGAAATTATAGTAGAAAAAAATCTACTTATTTTAAGAAAATAGGAGAATTTTATTATGTCGAAAAAAATATTGTTAGTTTGCTCTGCTGGAATGTCAACTTCTATGTTGGTTAAAAAAATGGAAGCAATTGCTAGAAAAGAAAATTTGGATTACGAAATTAAAGCAATGGGGATGGCAGAAGCTAAACCTATTATTAAAAACTGAGATGTAATAATGGTTGGTCCACAAGTTAGTTTTATTCTTAATGATCTTAAAAGTATGACTTCAGCTCCGGTTGAATTAATACCAGCAAACATTTATGCATTAGCAAAGGGTGAAGAAGCTATAAAAATGGCACAAAAATTAATGAGTGAAAATAAATAATGAATTTAAATTTTGAAGAAATATCATTTCAAATTATTGCATTTGCCGGTGAGGCAAAGGGTCACGCAATGAACGCGATATATTTAGCTAAACAAGGCAAATATAGTGAGGCTGATGAATTGTTGGAAAAAGCAGAACAAAGCATGATAATTGCAGAAAAAACACATATGGATGTTGTTTCTGCAGAAGCAGGGGGAGAAAAATTAGTTTTTCCTGTTCTTTTTGTTCATGCTGAAGATCAATTATTGACAACTCAAACTTTAATGTTAATAGCAAAAGAATTTGTGGATGTCTACAAAAAAATTAATAACTAAAAAATAGAAAGGATTAAATAGATATGGTCCAAAAATTTAATGCTGATAACAGCAGAAATAATCCACAAGGATTTAAAATCTGATTTCAGCAAAAATTTATTCCGCAAATTGCCAAAATGGGTAATCAACGCCATTTAGCGGCAATTAGAGACTCATTTGGAACTATGATTCCGTTGATTATTGCAGGTTCACTTGGTGTACTAATCAACGCAATTATATTTGGTGGTGCAGGTTCTGGTTATGTTTCTTTACTTGGTTTATTTGCAAAAGCAGCAAATCCTGATGTTGCGTGAAATGATTTAAACGCACAAGTATTAGGAACTGGTGGATGAGCACAAACAACACAAATAATGGGTTATGCTTTCGGAATAATTAATTCAGTAACTGTAGGTATGATGGCAATATGATTTTCATTCTTACTAGGTTACTATATTGCAATATCTAGAAATTTTCAAAATCCGTTAGTAACAGGTTTGTTATCTGGATCTGCATTTATGTTGGCTTCACTTGGAGAAGTTACATTTTTTATGGGTGCTCAAGGTTTGATTACCGCAATTTTGTTTGGAATTTTATCAACAGAATTATTTATAAAATTGTCTAGCGTTAGGGCACTTAATATTAAATTACCAGATGGAGTTCCGCCTGCCGTAGGAAAATCTTTTGCGGTTTTCTTACCTGTTTGTATAACATTATCTGTTGTAGCAATGATTAATGTTATTGTTTTAGCTCCAGCAATAGTTACAGGTGATTTAAAAGTTACGGCTAATACATATTCAGTTATGGATTCTGGTCAATTTGCAGAATTATTTAATAAACAATTTGTTGCAGCTGATTTTCTTAAGGCAAATCCAAATTTTGCTAATTACAGCGACATTATTAATAAAATTGCTGATAATTGAGGAACTAACCAAAAAGCATTTGTAGAATTTTATAATTCACAATCTTCACAAAATCAATCAGTTATTGCAACTGCAATAGCAACATTTTCAGGAGCACCAGGTTCAGGATCAGCAATTGCTGAAGTAGCCGACAAAGCAAAAATTATTTTTGTTGTTGGTAAAAACGCAAATTATCTTGCAACTTTGTCTTGGTTTAAAGTTGCCTTAGGTCCAAATCAATTTGGTATGGGAGCAGCAATTTATCAATTCTTTACTAGTTGATTTATTGGATTTGCTACAGGTTCTGGAGGAATAGGACTTGCAATAGTGTTTGTCTTTGCGGTTTCATTCTTCTGATTCTTTGGAGTACATGGTTCTAACTTAATGGCTGGTATTTTTGAACCAATTTTTTGAATGGTATTAGGAATTAATACTGCGCTTGTAACATCATTGGGTTATGATGCAGCTGTAGCTACACAAAGCATGGGTGTATTTACCAAACCTTTCTTTGATGCATATATGTATGTTGGAGGATCTGGGGCAACTTTAGGACTTCTATTAATGACATTATCGTTCTCTAAACGTAAAGATTTAAAAGAAATTGCGAAATATTCAACACCTGCTGGAGTTTTTCAAATTAATGAACCAACTATTTTTGGATTCCCACTAATATTGAATCCAGTGTATGTTGTTCCATTTATATTGGTTCCAATTATTAACTTATTTGTTGGTTGAATTTTCTCTCCAGATGTATTAAATTTTGTTAAATATTCTTATGTTGCAACTCCTTGAACTGCGCCTTGATTTTTAGGAGCAATGATTACTTCATTGGATGTTAGAGCATTACTTCCAGCATTTATAATTTTTGGAATTGACTTGTTATTATATCTACCTTTTGTATTGTTAGACAATAAATTGTACTTTAAAAAATTAAAAGAAAACAATATCGAACAATATAATATGGAAATGAAATACTATAATGATCCAGAATTCAAATGAAACACTGACACAGAAACTAAATTTAATAATAAAATAAATAAAGGTGAATTAGTAGTTTTAGATGCCGAAGAAACAAATGCATTTTGAGCAAAAAGAATGACCGATTCTCAAAAATTAGCCATTCGTCAAAAAGATATAATGCAAAAGGCATTAGATAAACAATTAAAATACAATAAAGAAGCAAAAGAGGTCAAAGCAAAACGTGATGCTAAAATTCCTGAATTAAAGACAAAATGAGCAAAACAAAAAAAGAAAAATTAAAAAAGAAATTATAAAACTATAGGTTGACTCTTTTATATGTCACCTATTTTTTGTGGGGGAAACATGTTTAAGAAAAAAATAGGAATAAGTATTTATCCGGAAAAAAATGATTTACAAAAAACTTTAGATTATTTAGAATTAGCTAAAAAATATGGTTACTCATTCATCTTTGTTAGTTTTATTCATATGGTTAACAGTAGTCAAATTGATATTGACAAAGTTTTAAAAGCTATCAAAAAAGCAAAAGAATTAAACTACTATGTTATTGCTGATTTAGAATATGAATCATTAAAAAAAATTAATATTTCAATTAATAATCTAAAACAAGCAAAAGAATATGGAATTGATTGTATTCGTTTTGATTCTCCGGTTTTACCAAAAGAAATTGCTGCACTTACTCATAATAAATATGGTATTGATATTCAATTAAATGTTTCGAACAATGATTCTTTTATTGATAATGTTTTAGATTACAAACCAGTATTAAGTAGACTTGCTGGATGTCATAATTTTTATCCACAAAAATACACTGGTTTAGAATATGATTTTTTTAAAGAATCAAGTCAAAGATATTTATCTAAAGGAATGTCGGTTGGAGCTTTTATTGGTTCACACACAGGAATTTTAGGAACTGCTAAATACAACAATGAATTGCCAACTTTAGAAATGACAAGATGTTTAGATGTTGATGTTCAAGCAAAAGTCCTATTTTACTCAAATAATGTAGATTTTGTTGCTTTTGGCAATGCTTTTGCAAGCGAAGAAGAGTTAAAAAAAGTATCTTTAATTGATCGCGAAGAAATAACTTTATCATTAGAATTAAGTAAATATATTTCTGAAAACGAAAAAACAATTTTATTTTGAGATCAACACTTTAGACGTGGTGATGTAACAAAATTTTTTGTTCGTTCAACAATGTCTAGAGTTGTTTTTAAAAATTTACAAATTCCTGATAATAATACAAAAGAAATTTTTGATAAAGGTGATGTGGTTGTTATTAACGAGAATGGTGGAAGTTATAAAGGTGAACTCTTAATCATTTTACAGGACAATTTTAAACCTGAAAATAATACTTATAATTTTCTCGGAAAAATTTTAAAAGATGAAATCTCTTTATTAAATTATATTGAATCATGAACATATTTCCAATTTAGTACAAAAAATAGATTTTAAGATACTACTTAAATTAAACATTTTTTATAAATTTATGGCCAAGCAATTATTTGCTTGGTTTTTGTTTATCATAAAAAAATTCTCCAAGTATAGAATTTTAAAGATAAAAATATTTTCTTATCCTTTTCGCACACTTCGAGAATTTAATTTATTTTTTATTACGTTTATCTTGTTTTTATTTTAAAACAAATCCCGCTCCTATATCTACAGAATTAACAACTTCAGCAAATGAAAACATAGAAACCATCTGATTTAAAAGGAATTGCATATAATAATTTCCATTTTCTTGATATCATGTATAACCATAATATACAGAATATTCCATTCTAGATAAAATATATTGATGAGAGCCCTTCATAAATTTTATAGAAGCATATTTACCGAAATAATAATCTGAAGTACTTTTAATTTTAATATTATTTTGTTCTTCAATAAAAATTGGTATTTCTTTATCTCAGTTCTTTACAGCAACAAATTCTGTACCTCATCTTGTAGCTGAAACGTTTTTTATGCCAATAAAAGATAAAATGGAATTTATTGGTTTTTCTTTACCTAAGTCAATTGTGAATAAATTTTTGGCGTATTCTTCAGTATGTCAATTTGGTGCTTTAGGAATACCAATAACTGTTTTTTCTTCTCTTGTACGTCCGTCATTTCAAAAATATTCTTTTTCATTTTTAACTTGATTTTGATTTAAAGAAGAAATATTTTCGTGATTAACTAAAGGCATTATTCCATTAACATTTAATGCACCACCGACTATAAAAGTTAGTAATTTTAACATTTGTTTGTTTCCTCCATTCATTGATTAATTTGCAAATTACCGAGCTATCCATATCATCCATACTAGAACAGCCCGTAATTTAATTGTAATTAGATTCAAAATGCTTTTAAGCATACAAGAAAAATGTTTTATATTTAATTTTATAACAATTTCCAATTTAAGGTAAAAAATAGTCAAAAATTTTTTGTGTTTATCTCATTATTAGTGCTATTTTTTCTAACAAAATTTATAATTTCATTTTATAATTTATATTAGTAGGTGAAAAAGATGAGTAAAAAAATTAACGGAATTGGAGCTAGTGAAGGAATTGCTTTGGCAAAAACATTAGTTTTAATTGAAGAAGAAATAAAAATTTCAAAACAAACTATAACAGATACAAATAAAGAAATTTTAAAATTAGAAAAAGCAATTGAAGAATCAATTGGTGAATTAGAATCATTACGTGAAAACACTCTAAAAAAATTAGGTGAAGAAAAATCTGCAATTTTTGAAGCACATAAAGATATTGCTAATGATCCTCAAATTAAAGCAGAAATTGAAGAAATGATTAATGGTGAAAAAATAAATGCAGAATTTGCAACACAAGCTATTACTAATAATTATTTTGAAATGTTTTCGCAAATGGATGACCATTATTTTAAAGAAAGATCTGCTGATATCAAAGATGTAGCTTCAAGAATAATTAAACATATTGTTGGTGCTAAAATCATTGATTTATCAACAATTAAAGACGAAGTTATTATTGTTGCTGAAGATTTAACGCCTTCACAAACTGCACAACTTGACAAAAAATTCGTTAAAGGGTTTGCAACCAACATTGGGGGGAGAACTTCTCATGCAGCAATTATGGCAAGAAGTTTGGAAATTCCTGCTGTTCTTGGATTAAAAACAATTACTAAAGATATTAAAGATGGTGAACTTTTAGCTTTAGATGGAACAGAAGGAACTGTTGAATTTAATTTAAACGATTCAGAAATTAAAGAATATAACAATAAAGCTGTTGAATTCGCAAAATTAATTGCTGAATTAAAAAATTTCAAAGATCAACCAACTAAAAGTAAAGATGGACAATCCAAATTAATTGAAGCTAATATTGGTTCACCAAATGATATTGATTCTGTGCTTGATAACGGAGCTGAAGGTGTTGGATTATTCCGTTCAGAATTTTTATACATGGACAATGATCATTTTCCAACTGAAGAAGAACAATTTGTATCTTATAAAAAAGTTGTTGAGCAAATGAATGGAAAAATTGTTGTTATACGTACTTTGGATATTGGAGGAGATAAAAAATTATCTTACTTCGAATTTCCTCACGAAATGAATCCATTTTTAGGATATCGTGCAATTAGATTTACACTAAATAGAAAAGATATTTTCCGTGATCAAATCCGCGCTTTATTACGTGCTTCAGCCTTTGGGAAATTAGGAATTATGTTTCCAATGATTGCTACTATTGATGAATTTAAAAAAGCTAAAGCTTTTGTTGAAGAATGCAAAGCAGAACTGGATAAAGAAAATATTAAATATGATAAAGGTGTTCAAATCGGAATGATGGTTGAAATTCCCTCAGCAGCGGTTAATGCTGATAAATTTGCTAAATATGCAGATTTCTTCTCAATAGGAACTAATGACTTAATTCAATACTCAATGGCAGCTGATCGTATGAGTGAAAACGTAACTTATTTATATCAACCAACTAATCCTTCAATTTTAAGATTAATTAAAATGACAATTGACGGAGCACATACTCAAAACCGTTGAGTTGGAATGTGTGGAGAAATGGCGGGAGATGCTAATGCTATTCCTTTATTATTAGGATTAGGATTAGATGCATTTTCGATGTCAGCGACTTCAATGTTAAGAGCAAGATCTATTATTTCAAAATTAGATTCTAAAGAAACTGCTAATTTAGCAGAACAAGCTTTACAATTAGAAACAGAAGAACAAGTTCTTGAACTAGTTTCTAAATTTATGGATAATAAATAATAAAAAAAGTAGACCTTAAATTTAAGGTCTAATTTTTTGTTTAATTATTTCTGCAATCATTTTAAAATTATCTTTAGTAAATGTTGTTTTGATGCTTAAAATATCTTCTTTAATATTGAATTTTAATTTTTCCGTTCCATGATTTGCATAAATGGGTCTTGCGAAGAACATTGCAGTTCAACCTCAAATTAATACCATTGGTCCAAAAATAAAAATCATTAGTAAGTATTGAGTTATTAAACTTAAATTTCCTAAACCCAAATTATAAATAATGTCTCTGTAAATATAATTAGGGCCTCAATATGATGCTAAATCAGCTTCTTCAGGCAATGGTTTTAAGGGGTTTGATGTTTCTGGTAAATAAGCCATGTTTCAAACCATAACAAATGTTAGCAATCCAAATGAAAAAATTGTTGTTCTTCGCATTGATTGTCAATTTAACCTTGCTCCTGTGTAATCGAATAAGTAGATATATAAGTATCCAAATAAAGCACCAAGATGACCGAAATAATAGTTATAGTATCTGAAAGTGTTAAATCCAAACGCTGTTGATTCTTCAGTCGGAACAACTATTGTTAAAAGTGGACCAATAATTGCCAAAGGCATAAAAATGTCTACTTGAAATTTAGAAGGCATGATCATTAAAAACAATGTTGATCAAGTAACAATATTGCATAACTCTCAGTACATGAAAGTTTCGGGTATTGAACTATTGAATATTTGTTCGTGAACATAAAATCAAATTTGTGATGCTAATATTCAAGCAAAAATAACTAATCTCACTCAAATAGTTTTTGTGGTTTTTGCTCAAAATCTATGAAAAACAAACAGTGATCCGATTAGAAGAACACTTGTAGAGATTGCAAAAATATATTCTGGTATGTGATTCATAATTATTCTCCTTTTGATACTAATACTAACACATAAAAGTGTAATTAAGTTTCTAAATACTATACATAGAGTTAGATATTGTACATAGAGTTACATAATTGTTTTTCTTTATTCAAAAATTAGTATAATAATTAAGTATTTATAAATAAATATAAGGAGAAAACAAATGGGATTATTTAGCAAAAAAAATAAACAAATCGAAATCTTTGCTCCAGTTGATGGAAAAATAATTGGATTAGATAAAATTGAAGATGAAGTTTTTAAAGAAAAAATGATGGGTGATGGATTTGCCTTTGATCCAGCAAACGGGGAATTTGTTTCACCAATTGATGGAGAACTTGTATCAGTATTTCCAACAAAACATGCTTATGGTATAAAACATAAATCAGATGTTGAACTATTAATACACATCGGTTTAGATACAGTTACTTTAGAGGGAGAAGGTTTTAATTGTGTTGTTTCTCAAGGACAAAAAGTTAAAGTAGGAGACAAATTGGTTGATGTTGATTTGAAACTTATAGCTAAAAAAGTTCCTTCAATAAAAACACCACTAGTATTCACAAACACTGCCGGAAAAACAATAGAAATTGTTAAAAAAGGTGCAGTTAAAAAAGGTGACCTTGTTGCGATTTTAAAATAATATTTTTTATTTTATATTTTTAAAAACCTGCAAAGGTTTTTTTATTTCGTTCAATTTTATATATAATAATTTTTATCAAGAGGTGAATTATGAGTTTTTGATTATTAGCAACACTTTCAATTGGTGGTGCTTGAGGAATGCTCGCTGGAGGTATTCTATGTATTGTTTTGGCTATAGCAATAATTTTCTTATATAAAATAAAAAGAAAAAATAAAGAAAGAAATGAAAGAAGTGATTTTAAAGAAACAGCGTCTAGAAAAAGAATGCGTTTTCAAATGTTTTCGTTTTGATCTAACTATACTTATATATTTTTGATAGGTGTTGGTTTTGTCGCAGGAATAATACTTACAGCAGTAGGCGTAGGGGCTTTGGTTTAGACCAAAGTTTTTTTTGGAAATTTTTTTGGAAAAAAAACTTTTTATTATGAATATTTTGTGAATATTTTGTAAATAATGAATATTTTATTCATTATACTTGTTTTAGAAAGGAAAAAAAGAAATGACAAATACAATAAAAAACATAAAGACTAATTCTTTTTTATCTAGAGCTAAAAAAGAAAAGTCTTTAAATATTAAAAACGGTCAATCTCGGGGAAACAAAGTGCTTAACTTCTTGCAAGAATTAGGAAAAGCACTACAATTCCCAATTGCGGTTTTACCATTTGCTGCCATTTTGAATCGTTTTGGTGCATTAGGAATTACTTATTCAACCGATACTTCTGGAAACATTATTAATGAAGCTGGTTACTGAATTTCATTTATTATTCAAAAACCGGGTGCAGTTGTTTTTGATAATCTTCCATTGTTATTTTCAATCGGAGTTGCCTTTGGATTAGCTAAAGACCACCGTGGAGAAGTGGCTCTAGTTGGAGCAGTTTTCTACTTAGTCTTAGCGGTTATGACAGCAGAACATGGGTTACCAGAAATGATTTATAAAAATGTTTTAACATTCGATTCACATAATCAAGTTGCAGAAATTGTTAATGGGCAACCAGTATTAAAAGAAGTTTATGGAACTTGATCATCATTATTTTATGTAAAAGTAATGGGTGCAGATGGTAAAACAGTAATTGGAGCCGCTTATGTTTTAAATATCGGTGTACTTGGAGGCATAGTTTCAGGATGCTTGTCAGCAACTTTATATAACAAATACAAAGAAATTAAATTGCCGACAGCTTTAACATTTTTTGGAGGAAGAAGATTTGTGCCAATGATGGCTTTAGTAGTTTCAATCCCTACAGCTTTTGCGTTTGCAATTTTCTGACCATGAATTCAATGAGCTTTAATGAAATTTGGTCAAGCAGTAGCTGACCCAACTAATCCTGCAGTTGCAATTCCTGGAACTGCAGTATACGGAATTTTAAACAGATTGTTATTACCATTTGGATTGCACCAAATTTTAAATACATTCTTCTGATTCCAATTACCAATTAATGGAGAAGTTGTTTCTCCAGGTAGTGGAATTATCGCAAATCCAGGAATAACTCAATGAGTTAATGGGGATATTAATGCTTTTGCTAAAGGAATTGCTGGATCAGGATTATTCCAAACAGGTTTCTTCCCAATTATGATGGGTGGAATTCCTGCAATCGCATTAGCGATGATTTTCACAGCTAAAAAAGAAAACAGAAAACAAGTATCAGGATTCTTAGGAGGAGTTGCTGCAGTTTCGTTTATTTCAGGAATTACAGAACCAATCGAATTCACATTTGCATTTATTTCACCATTGTTGTTAGGAATTCACGCTGCCTTAACTGGAATCTTTATTGCAATCACGACAGCAATGCACATTCAAATAGGGTTCGGATTTAGTGCTGGATTAATTGATTTAGCAGTTTCATTTGCGCAATCATGAGGATTTGCCCAAAATAATGAAGGTGTCTACCACATTACTTCAAATCCATTATGAATATTTGCATTAATTACTTTATCAGGTGGAGTATACTTCTTAATATTCTCATGAGTAATTAAAGCTAAAAATATTCAAACACCAGGTAGAGAAGATGAATATCAAGGTCCAATTGATGCTTTTGCTGATAACAAAGCAGTTGAACAAAAATCAACTACTAAAATAGTATCTAAAAATGTAAAAAAAGAAGATAAATATGACAAAATGGCTTCAAACATAATTGATGCTATTGGTCAAAATAACTTTGTTTCTGTAGATAACTGCTCAACACGTTTGCGCTTAATTTTAAAAGATAATGCAAAAGTTAATGATGCAAAAATAAAAGCATCAGGAGCTTTTGGTCTAAAAAGATTAGGTAAAGAAGCTTTACAAATTATTGTTGGTTCAGATGTTGAACATGTTGCCAATTCTATTAAAAACCAGTTAAATTTAAAAGTTAAAAAATAATTAAATATTTCAAAAAATAAATGTGTAACCACATTTATTTTTTATAATTATTTTGTAAAGAGGATGAGTATGGCATTTAATTTTGATAATGATAATGATTGGTTATTTATGTTTTGTAAAAAATGTTGAGATTACAAAAAATTTGTTTTCAACAAAGCAATTAATTTTGAAGACGAAACAACAGATCAATTAGGTAAATGTGTTGATTGCGATAAAAAGCAAAAAATATCAACATTAGAAATAAAGGAGTATTATGGTCATTTAAACGATCATAATAATTAAATATATGAATATTGGACAATTACCTTGATGAGGTTTATTAATTATTATTGTGGTTGGAATTGCAATCATTATGATAATTCCGTTCTTTAAAAAAAATACCAAAAAAAATACACCATCATTAGAACAAAAAGACATTCCAAAAAATTTAAAGCCTAGTTCTAACAATTTATTATGAGGCATATATAATGGTTTTGGAAAAAAACAATCAATTAGGTCCACTGTAACAGTTTATGTTGAAGAAAGAGAGGATTCTTGTTCTTTATGTAGACCTTTTGAAAACAAGGTAATTTCTTTGGAAGAATTTGGTCAAAATGTTACAACAATGAGCGAAGCTATTTCTATGGGGTATCATCATGTAGGTTGCCAACATGTTGATATTGACTATTTTCACGGAACAACAATTATTCCTGAAAATAAGTGAACAAAAGAGAATAAGCAACTTCGATATAATTTACGTTTGAAACAATACAAAATTGAAGAGCAAATTAGAGATTTAAAGTATAAACTTGATAATGAAAATAATTCTAATGACAAACAAGATAAAATATTAGAACAATTACAAAAATTAGAAAAAGAGTTATCTAAATTTTGTGATGACAATAATTTATTTAGAAATAAAGAACGTGAAAACCCATATATTTCTGATGTTAAAAAATTTAATTAAAAATTTAAAAATAATTGCATTTATTGACTATTTTATTGTAAAATAACTATGTTAAAAAGAAGAAGCACTATGCTCACCATTAGCAAGTTTGTGAAATGGTAGACAAAATTATACTTATTTATAAATTTAAATATTATAAAAAATGTGCTTTCTAATTATTTAACGGCACATTTTTTATTTACACAGGGGGAACTTAATGGACCAAAACAGAAACTCAAGACAACCAGCTAAAAAAGATCAAGATCCAATTAATGGATTTATTAAAGCAAAAGAAATTTTTGTTATTGATCAAAACGGTGATAAAAGAGGAATTATGTCAAAAAGAGAGGCTATTGAATTAGCCGAATCTTTACAGCTTGATCTTCTTCAAGTTGGTTTGCAACCAGATGGTATAGCAATTGCTAAAATTGTTAACTTTGGTAAATATAAATATGAACAACAAAAAAAAGCTAAAGAACTTAAGAAAAACCAATCAAAAGTAGAAAACAAAGAAATTCGTTTAACTGTGAATATTGGTGAACATGATTTAGATACTAAAGCAAAAAAAGCAAGAGAATTTTTATTAGATGGAGATCGTGTTAAGGTTTCTTTAAAATTTAAAGGTCGTGAAATTGCTTATCAAGATTTAGGATTAGCAACTTTAGATAAATTTTTTAAAAAAATTGAAGATGTTGCAAAAATTGAAAAAGAAGCTAAATTAAACACAAGATTTTTAGATATGTATGTTGTGCCTAAGAAAAATTAGAAAATAGAAATACTGGAGGAATTGAAATTATGCCAAAAATGAAAACAAAAAAGTCATTAGCTAAACGTGTTAAAAAAACAGGTTCAGGAAAATTAAAACGTGCTCATGCTTACAGATCTCATAGAGCTACTGGTAAAACAACTAAACAAAAACGTCAATTAGAAAAATCAACTTTTGTTGATAGAACAGATATGAAGCGTTTAAAAGGTTTATTACAAGATTAATAGGGAGAGAGGAATGAAAATATGGCAAGAGTAAAATTTGGAAAAGTAACTAGAGCAAGAAGAAAACGTTGAATCAAACGTGCTAAAGGTTACTATGGATTAAAAAAATCATCATACAAAAAAGCGCATGAACAAGTAGTACGTTCTATGGCATATGCCTTTGTTGGGCGTAAACAAAAGAAACGTGACTTTAGACAATTATGAATCGTTCGTATTAATGCAGCTGTTAGACCATTTGGTTTATCATACTCAAAATTTATGAATGGATTAAAACTTTCAGGAATTGAAATTAATAGAAAAATGTTATCAGAATTAGCAATTTCTCAACCATCAGAATTTGAAAAAATTGTTAATGCTGTACAAAAAGCTTTAAATTCTCCAATAACTAAATCGACAGCAAAACCACTTGTTGCTCCAGTTAAAAAAGAAGTTGAAGTTAAAGCTGAAGCACCTAAAAAAAACATTAAAGAAACAACAAAAGAAATCATTAAAGACGAAGTTGATTCACACGACTTTTTAAAAGCAATGGAAGCAAAATATGCAGCTAACTTAGAAGAAGAAGCTAAACACGAAGCTGCTGAAAAAGCTAAACACGAAGCTGCATTAGCTGCAGCTAAAGATGAAGCTGAAAAAGTTGCAATTAAAGCAGCTCAAGAAGCTAAAAAAGCAGAAAAAGCAGCTAAACTTGCTGCAATGTCAACTGAAGAAAGAGCTAAACTAGATGGATCAGATTCAATTACTGAAGCTCGTTCAGAATTACAAAAACACGCTAATAAAATACGTTCATTAGCACCAAAAGAAAACAAAAAAGTTGCAGAAGCAAATTTGCGTGATATGACTAAAAAAGAATTAATTAAATATATGAAAGATATTCGTGATCTTTTAAAAAAATAAAAATATAAAAGAACCTTCGAAGGTTCTTTTCTTTTGTTTTGACAAAAAGTTTTACTTTATGAATATTTATGAATAGAAATATACATTTTTAAAATAATTGTGCTTATATTTATATTAGTAGAGGTGTTATTATATGATATTGGAAAAAATAAATAAAATTTCAAAAGAAAAAAATATTAATGGTAATATTGCTCAAGCAATTCTTTGTGAAATTTCTAAACAAAACGGACTTAATCTTAATATTGTAGAGTTAGCTGAAAAATCTGGTTGTTCGCAACCTACAGTAACTCGTTTTGTTAGAACTTTAGGTTTGGAAAATTTTAAAAAATTAGTAAAAGCGGTAAATTTTGAAAGTTTAAAATTTTTTCCTGATAACGACAATACTCCTCATGAAAAAGAAATTATGGATGGTTCGGATATTTTAAGTGATGTTAGAACAACATTAGAAAACATTGATCATGAACTTTTTGAACAAATTGCATTAAAAATAGTAAAAGCTAAAAAAATTAACATTGCCGGAATGGGTGGAAATGAAACTCTTAAAGTTGAAATTGAACATAAATTATCTCAAATTGGGAAACACGTCTTAATAGGTAAAGATTGACACCAACAATTAATTAATCTACATTTTATGTCAAAAGATGATTTAACAATCATAATATCTTACTCTGGAGATAAATTTGAAACATTAAAAGTTGCTCAAGAATCAATTAGTAAAAAAGTTCCAGTCCTTGCAATTACAGGAAATTTTGACTCTCAATTAAGACAAGTTGCAACTTATTCACTTTTGGTTTATTCGAATGATCCAAAGTACAGAACTTTCTCAATTACTAGCAAAGTAGCTGCTTTAGCACTTTGAGACTTATTGTTTAAAAAAATCATAACTCATGACATTTTAAAACCCGATGTTGCAGAAGCTTGACGTTGAGAAACGGATATTTCCAAGTAAGCGGAAATATGTATTTAAAAAATATTCACAAAATGTAATTTTTACAATTTTGTGAATATTTTTATTATTTAATAAAATAAGGAGGAAAAAATATGAATAATAAAATTCTAAAAAAAGATTATATTTTTTTAGATGTTGATGTTAAATCTCAAGATGATGCTTTTGCTTTTATAGCTGATCAAGCTTTAAATATGAAATTAATTACAAGCAAGAAAGCTTTAATCAGTGGATTTAAAAATCGCGAGCTTGAAGGAACAACTGGTTTTGAAGATGGTTTTTCTATACCTCATGCCAGAATAAAAGAAGTTCAAGAAGCTGCGGTTTTTGTATTAAGATTTAAAAATGATGTTGATTGAAAATCAATGGATAATAAATTTACAAAAGTTGCAATTGCGCTTTTAATTCCTGAAGGACCAAATGGTGATCAACACTTAGAAATACTTTCAAGTATTGCAATTAAAATGATGGATGAAAATTTTAAAAAAGTTTTAAAAACTTCAAAAGATGTTAATAAAATCTTGCAAGTTTTAAATCAAAATAAGAAACAAACTAAAGAAAATAATACTAAAAGTTTAAATAAAAATCTAAAACAATTAAATATTGTTGGAGTAACTGCCTGTGTTGTGGGAATCGCTCATACTTATATGGCTGAAGACAGATTAATCTCAGCCGCCAAAGAATTAGGTTACAATGTCCGAATTGAAACCCAAGGTTCTAAAGGTATTGGTACTCCGTTAAAAGCTATAGAAATTGAAAATGCAGATATTGTTATTCTTGCAACAGACACTGCTATTGACACTTCTAGATTTGCAGGAAAAAGAGTTTATAGTTGTAAGGTTGGGGAGGCCATTAAAGCACCTCAAAAAATTATTGAAACAGCTTTAAAAGATGCTGCTGTTATTAATAGCGATTCAAAAATCACTTCTTTTGATAACAAAAAAAGTGTTAGCTCCGCTGGTAAAAAAGAAGGAGTATTACAACATATTTTAGCTGGTATTGGTTATATGATTCCGGTTATTGTTCTTGGTGGAATTTGTTTAGCCTTTTCTCTTGGTTTAGCAAAAGCTATTTGAGGACCAACGGCTAATACTATGGGTCAAACTGTTTTGCCAAATGGTGATTTATCACCTATAGTTTCTCAATGAGGACCATTACACGTTCTTGAATTAATTGGTGGTGGAGCATTTGCTTTAATGATTCCGATTTTAGCTGGATTTATTGGTAATTCAATTGCTGGAAGAGCAGCAATTGCCCCAGCAATGGTAGGAGCATTTATCGGTAACACCCCATCTTCGCTTTCAAATTGAATTCCAGGAATGGGAATTATCGAAACTCCAATGGGTTTCATTGGAGCAATAATTGCTGGATTGGCAGTAGGTTATTTTGTGAGATGAGTAAATACTTGAAGAGTGCCTAAATCATTAGCTCCAGCAATGCCGATTTTCTTTATTCCTTTAATTGCAGGGATTGGAATTAGTATTATTTTCATTTATGTATTGGGTGCACCAATTGGTTGGTTAATGCAACAAATATCAACTGGAATCAAAACTGCTTATCAAGGAAATATTGGTATCGGAGTTGGTTTAGGATTAGGCCTAGTACTTGGAGCAATGGCTGGATTTGATATGGGAGGACCAATTAACAAAATCGCTTTCATTACTTCGTCAGCATTAATTACTCAAGGCATTGAACAACCAATGGGTGCAATGGCAGCAGGGATTCCAGTTGCCCCACTTGGAATGGGATTAACAACTGTGTTGTTTAAAAAATTTTTCTCAGATGCAGAAAGAGGAATGGGAATTTCAGCAATGATCATGGGAACAATTGGAATTTCTGAAGGAGCAATCCCATTTGCAATTAGAGATCCTAAACGTGCAGTAATTTGTAACGTTGCAGGAAGTGCTGTTGCCGGGGGAATTGCCGGAGCATTCTTAATTACAGATGCCGCTGCTCATGGTGGACCAATTGTAGCTATTTTAGGAGCAGTTCCATATGGATTAAGTACATTCTATTACTTTATAGCTGTTGCAGCTGGAGTTGCTGTAACAACTTTAAGTTACGGATTATGATTAACATATGATGCAGGTAAATATGGATCAGTTAAGAAAGCTCACGTTTTACATTTAAATATTTTGTCTGAAAATAAAAAAGAAGACATTAGAACTTTAAATGAAAAGGCCTTGAAGATTAAACAAGACGGAAAAGAAAAAATTAAAGCAGCAAAACTAGAAGGTTTAGAAACGAATAATGTTAATGAACAAACATTAAGAGAATTAGCTGTTATTAAAACTGATAAAGAAAACGTTATTAATAAATATAAAAATGATGTTTTAAAATCTAAAGAATCATACAAAAACATTTCTATATTAGAAAAAGAATTTATTAAATCAAAAAAATCTGAAATTGATGATTTTGAAAAAAATGTTAATAATAAATTAAAAAGTGAAATTGCTAAAATTAATGAACAACATCAATTGCTAAAAAACGAGCAAAATAAGGCTAAAAAAACTAAAGCTTTAGTTGAATTACGTGATAAAAAATCATTAATTAAGCAGGATGCTTTAAACTTAAAAAATAATAATTCTGAAAAATTAAGAAAAGATTTTGTTGTTCGTTACAATCAAGAGCTTATTTAAAAAAATATATTTTTAATAGAGATTTTTTATCTCTATTTTTTATTTTTTAGCTATGAACACATATGCGCATTTTGTAATTATTTTGCTATTAAATGATACAATATATTAATATACTTGTGATTACTTATTTTTTAACATTAATTTCAACATTAAATTTTAATAGGATTTTATCTCAATTATAATAAATAAAGGTAGGTTCAAATGGAATTTAAAGAATTAAAACTAAGAGAAGAATTGTTAAGGATTTTAGAAAAACGAAACTTCTCAACACCAACTGAAATACAAGAAAAAGCAATTCCTGTATTTTTAGATGGACAAAATATATTTGGTAAATCAGGAACAGGAACAGGAAAAACTGCAACTTTTGTACTACCAATTTTACAAAATATTGACACAGAATCAAAAAAAGTACAAGCGGTTATTTTAGCGCCAACTAGAGAATTGGCATTACAAATTCTTGAAACAATTAATATTTTGTCTTCACACATACCTAATTTAAAAACAGCATCTTTAATAGGGGGTATGGGAATTGTTGATCAAATTAAAAAGGTGAAAATATCACAAATCGTTGTAGGAACTCCGGGAAGAGTTGCAGATCACTTAAACCGTAAAACTCTAAATACACAAAATGTTAAAACTGTTATTTTAGATGAAGCTGATGAAATGTTAAAAATGGGATTTAAAAATGAAATTGATTTATTTTTTAAATCAATTGAACAAAAAGTTCAAGTTGGATTATTTTCGGCAACAACAACCCCTAAAGTATTAGAATTAGCTCAAAAATATATGGGTGAATATACTTTTGTTGAAATAAAAAATGAAGTAAAAGTTAACGACAACATTAATAGTGAATTTGTTTATACAACAAACAAGAATAAGGAAATTATTTTAATAAACTTTTTTATGGCTAAAAAACCTAAAAAAGCAATTGTTTTCACAAACACTAAATCACACACTGAAAAAATTGCAAAAAATTTAAATAGTTTTGGTTTTAAATCAGTTGTAATTAATGGTGATAAAAAACAAAGTCAAAGAAGTGCTTCTATTAGAAGATTTAAAAGTGAAGAATTTAATGTTTTAGTGGCAACTGATGTTGTTGGGCGTGGAATCGATATTGATGATGTAGATTTTGTTATTAACTATGATATTCCTAAAGAAAACGAACAATTTATTCACCGTATCGGAAGAACAGGTAGAAATAACAAAATGGGAGATACTATTTCTTTTGTTTCTACTAAAGAAGCATTGCGTCAAGTAAAAGACATTCAAAAACACTATCAAATTAAAATTCATGAAATAACAGATGAAGAATTTATGAAAGAAATTGATGAATCTTTAAGAATTGCTCATATAGAACCATATGAAAGTAGAGACTTTAGACGTGGTGATGATCGTAGAAATTCTCGTGGTCGTGATAATGGTAGAAATAGAAATTTTTCAAAATCAAATGATTGAAACAAAAATTCTCGTCGTCGTGATGGTTATAAAAAGAAGACAAACAATGATTCTGAAAAAACTTATGCTCGTAAATCTAGAAATTTTGAAGATAAAGAAAATTTTTCATCAAAAGAATCTTTTGGTGACAAACCAAAAAGAAGCTATGGCGATAAACCAAGATCAAGATCAAACAACAACTTTGGTGACAAACCGAAAAGAAGTTACGGTGACAAACCACGCTCAAAATCTAGCGAAAACTTTAGTGACAAACCAAAAAGAAGTTACGGCGATAAACCAAAATCAAGATCAAATGATAATTTTAAAAACAAACCAAAAAGAAATTTTGATGAAAAGCCTCGTTTTGAAAATAGTGAAATAATTAGTGACAAACCAAAAAGAAGAACAACTAACTCAATTAAGAAAAAAAATAATTAATGAGAACCAATTAGGTTCTTTTTATTTTATAATTTATTTAAAATCGGAGATAAAAATGGCAACACTTGATCAAATAACAGGAATTATAGATTTTGAACTTGCGGATTTAGAAGCTGCTTGATCAAATTCCCCAATTCTTTTGAATAAAAATGAAATTGAATTTAGATTGTGTTACATTTGTAAATTTCATATTGAAAGAAAAAATTTTGCAGGAATTAATCAAAATGATAGCTTTGCTTGAACAATAGACTTAATTAATGCCAAAAAACCTAAATTAGAATTTACTAATTTTATTGCAGTTCATCAATCGTGTATTGAAAATCGCCAATCTTTAGATTCTCGCAAGCAACTTAAATATGTGAAAGCGATGAAATGAGAATTTGATGAATCATTTTGAAACAAATAAAAAAGACAACCAACAGACTGTCTTTTTTATTTGCATTTTTTCAAAGGGCCATCACAATGTTCATTGTTCATAGCGATTCATTCTTCTTTGGTTAATTCATCTATGTATTTATTAAATTGTTTAATAAAAATTCTTTCTTTTTCACTCATAATAAACCTCACTATTTTCTATTAAAGTTCAAACCTAAAGCGTTTTGAACTTTATTTAATTTTTTATTAGCAATTAAATTAGCTTTATTAGCGCCATTATTTAATCAATCTTCTACATCTGAACTATTGTACAATTTCTTAAATTTTTCCTGAATTGGAGAAACAATTTCAATTATCGCTTCAGCTGTTTCATTTTTTAAATCTCCATAATTTTTGTTTTCAAAATTTTTAACAGCTTCTTTGATAGTTATATTTTTACAAATTGAATAAATGGTAAGTAAATTTGAAACTCCAGGTTTATTAACGATATCATATTTAATTATGCCTTCAGAATCAGTTAAAGCTGCTTTGATTTTCGATTTAATCATTTCTGGAGTATCTAGCATTAATATGATTGCCTTGGGATTATCGCTTGATTTACTCATTTTTTTGGTAGGGTCTTGAAGATCCATAATTTTAATTTTGTTTTCAGTAATTAATGGTTCTGGAATTGTAAACACATCACTATATTTATTATTAATTCTTTCTGCTAAATCTCTGGTTAATTCTACGTGCTGTTTTTGATCAACACCAACGGGTACAAAATTAGCATCATATAACAAAATATCAGCAGCCATTAATGTTGGATACGTAAATAGTCCAGCAGGAATGTAACCTTTGCCAGTTGTTTCTGCTTTTTTAGATTTGTCTTTAAATTGGCTCATTCTTGATAATTCACCAATTGTTGATTGGGTATTTAAGATTCATCCCAATTGAGCGTGTGCCATTACATCAGATTGTACAAAGATTGTAGATTTATGTGGGTCTAATCCACAAGCAAAATATAGTGTTGCGATTTCCTTCATGTTTTTACGCAATTTTTCTTTTTCTTGCGGAATTGTAATAGCATGCAGGTTGGCAACAAAAATAAACATTTCATACTCATCTTGAAAGTCAATAAAATGCTTCACTGCCCCTAAATAATTACCTAAAGTCATTGTTCCACTTGGAGTAATTGCTGAAACCATTCTTTTTTTCATATTCTTGTTGCTCCTATTAACTATAATTAATATGATTTTATCACTAGATTTTCAATATTTTTTTAATTAATAAATTCATAAATTGATAAATATCTATTTAAATATAGACATTTATCTATATTTGATTATAATTATACTTGTAAGGAGACAATTATGAAACATGATTATGCAGAATATGCTTTAGTTTTTAAAGCACTATCTGATCCAACAAGAATTAAAATTATTTCACTCTTAGCAGAAGAAAAACTTAATTGTTTATGTGCAAATAATATTCTAAAAAACCTAAACATTACTCAACCAACACTTTCGTATCATATGAAATTTTTACATGAAGCTGATCTTGTTACGGTTACAAAAGAGGGCACTTTTAAAAATTATAGTTTCAATGCTAAGAAGCTAAGTGAAATTCATCATTTTATTATGAATATGGATAAAATTTATCAAAATGGAGGTAAATAAATTTATGTGTAACTGCAATTGCAAATGTAATGACTGTACTTGTGCATCAAACGGAACTAGTTGTAAATAAATTTAACTAGTCTTCTTACAAATAAGTTAAGTTTGTTTAAAGAAAAATAAATCTTTCGGGATTTATTTTTTATATAATAAACATAAAGATTAAAGGAATTACATTATGAGATATGCAGTCATTAGAAATACCTATGTAGATGCAATAAAAATCGAACAAGCATTAATTAATTTACTTAAAACCAAACCTCAATACATCCATGATGAATTTAATCCCAATTACGTTTTCGTAATTGGTGGTGATGGAACATTTTTATCGGCTGTCCAAAAATTTCAAAATAAATTATCAGAGATTATTTTTGTGCCAATTAAATTTGGTGGAATTGGCTTTTACACAAATCATAATTCAGTAACTACAATTAAAGAAATAATTCCTTGTTTAGAAAATCATCTTTCAACATTGTCGCTTTCATTAATAGAAGTCAATCATGGTTCAAACATTAATTATGCAATTAATGAAATTAAAATTATGAACAATATTAAACCGATGAGAATGGAAATTTATATTAATGAAGAATTGCTAGAAGCATTTAAAGGAACGGGATTAGTATTTTCAACCCCTTCTGGTTCAACTGGTTTTATGAAATCATCTGGAGGAGCAATAATTTTTCCCAATCAAGACTTATTTGAAATGCAAGAATTGTTTCCGGTATCAACCAATAAATTTAGAACTTTAAATGCTCCAATTATTTTTAATAAAGATCAAATTATTGAAATCGTTTTAGAAAATAAAAATGATTTTATAATGAGTATTGATACAAAAAATGTAATTCCAGAAAATGAAAAATTAATAATAAAAATTTCAAAAATTAAAATAAATGTTTTATCACTAAATCCTCAATCTAAAACTAAAATTTTAAATGATATTTTTGTTTTAAATGATTCTTCTAAAAATTAAAAAGCAAACTTGATTTGCTTTTTTATTACCTTTTTTTACTTATATTTAGGTATAATAATTTAAGAACGAATCTAACGTTTATCGCGATTCGAAAACTTTTTATAAAATTAATTTAATTTAATAAAATTTAATAGAAAAGAGGAATAAAATGGCAAACATTAGATTTATTGCAATCGGTGGTCAAGATGAAAGGGGTAAAAACCTTTTTGCATTAGAAATTGAAAAGGATTTATTTATTCTAGATGCTGGGATTAAGTATCCAGAAAAAGGAATTTTGGGTGTGGATGTGGTTATTCCAAATCTAGAATTTTTAAAAGAAAATAAAAAACGAATTAAAGGGGTTTTTGTTACAAACCCAGCTTCATATAATGCAGGGGCAATATCTTATATATTAAAAGAAATGGATGTTCCGATTTACTGTAATGAATTAACAAGTTTAGTTTTACAAATTAAAAACCAAAAATTTAGATTAAAAAACAAAGATCAAAACTTTCATATAATAAACGATAAAGAAGTTTTAACTTTTGGAACAACTAAAGTTGAAATTTTTAGAACTACTTCAGCTTCCCCACAATCTTTTGGTTACGCTTTTCATACCGAAATTGGTGTTATTGTTTATGCCGGTGATTATATTATTGACGGGCAAGAGCAATCATATTTTTCAACAGATTTTTCACATTTAAACAAAATTGCTGAAAAGGGTGTTTTAGCTTTAATTTCTGATTCAGAATTTGCTAGCAGAATGGGTTACACTGTTCCAAATCATAAAATTGAAGGATATATAAGTGCTCCATTTAAAGAAAAGAAAACAAGAATTGCTGTTGGAATTTTTGAAGAAGATATTTTTAAATTGGGAGAAATAATTTTTCAAGCAAAAGAGAACGGTCGCAAAATCGCTGTTTATGGAACTACAATGACATCAATACTGTCATCAAATATGATTCATGAAAACTTAAAATTAACTAAAGAAGATATTTTTTCTGTTGCTGATTATATGCAATCAGAAAATGGAGTTTTAATCATTGCTGGAACTGGTGATGTGCTTTATTCTAAATTGGCTAAAATTGCAAACGGAAATGATGAAGTAATTGAATTTAATGAAAAAGATTTAATAATCATAGCAACTCCTCCAGCCCCAGGTGTTGAAAAAAGACATGCTCAAATTTTAGATGAATTAGCAAGAACTGATGCTAGAGTTATGGCTTTATCTGATAAAAACATTTGAGCAATGCATGCATCTTATGAAGACATTAAAGTAATGGCTTCAATAATGAAGCCAAAATACTTTGTGCCTGTAAAAGCTTTATTTAAGGATTTTTTAAAAGCTGAACAAGCAGCAATTGATGCTGGTGTTCAACCAGAAAACATTTTAACAATTGATAACGGACAGATTTTAGTCTTGTCAAAAAAAACATTAGCTATTTCAGAGCAAACAATTAAAGAGGGCGATGTTTATGTTGATGGAATTGGTGTTGGAGACATTGGGAGTGTTGTTTTAAATGAACGTAAACAATTAGCAACTGATGGTGTTATTATTGTTGGTGCTACTATTGATAGTCGCAATAAAGAACTTGTTTCTTTAATTGATACTCAAATGCGTGGGGTTATTTACATTAACGAAGAAAATCCAATTTTTAAAATTTTGCAAAAACAAATTGAAGAAATTATTATTAAAGGTCAAAATTTATTTAAAGAAAGTCCACAAGCTTATGATTTAAATCAAATTAAAAAAGACATTATTAGCAAAGTTCGCTCTTCAATTAAACAAGAATCTGGTAAGCAACCAATTGTTTTATCGATAATTAACGAAATTGATGGAAAAGATTTTGTTCCTAATATTAGATCAAATTGAAATAATAGAAATCAAAATATGAAAAATAAAAATAATTTTAATAGAAAAAAATAAAATAAAGGCAACTTATAAATTACAAGTTGCCTTTTAATATATTAAATTTGTCACAATTGTAATAATTAGCATTGGAATGAATGATAATAATAAAATTTTCTTGGTTAAATATATTTTTGCTTCTCAATCTTGGATTGTTCTTTGATATCTACGACGTCTATCATTAAAAAATTTTGCAGCTTCTTTATTACGAACAAAACCAATTACTCAATAAATTAAAAAAATCACCGAAGTATATGCCAAAGAAAATCAACCAGTCGCTTGTCAATTGGGTGCTTTTTCAGAATTAATTGCTAAATATCCAACAAGTCATGTTAAACCAGCTCCAATAACTACGATTGTTAAAACAATTAGTCAACTTGATCATTTTATCCTTTTGATTTGGTTGTAGTGGCTTAATTGTGAACGATTTGTATAAGTTTCATTAATAGCTTCAGCAACTTCGATTTCGTGAGTTTTCTTCTGCGAAAGACGATAATCTTTAAGCTTAGTCTTTTTGTTTTCCATTAAAATTCCTGCTTTCTTATTAATTAATTTATATTTTAACTTGAAAAAGTAAAAAATAGTGTGTATAGTAAATAAAAACCTTTAACTTATACAAATTTGATTTATATTCAACTTTTATATATATTAAAGAGAGAATTTATAGTTATATTAGTGACCTTTAGTCCTATTATAAAATTCAAGCAACCAAGCACTAAGGTTTCACCTTTTTGCGGATACCAAATATTTTATAGAAAAATTCGGATAGAAGAGGGGGCTAATATTTATGGCATTTTTTGTTAATACAGATTTAAATAATGAGAACAATAAAATTAAGCAAATTGATTTAGATTTAGAATCGTTAGATTTTAATTTAGATGAAGAATTAATTGATGCTAAAACATCTTCTTTAAAATCTTTTCAATACTGATACGAGGATATATCAGCGAATATTTACAAATATTTTGTTCATCGCCCCTTAATTGGTTATTCATTCAAACGTATTATTTATGGATTAATGACCTTATTAGTAGCCGTTGTTATTTTATTTATTTTAGTAAGAATAGTAACTCCGGATACACAATACTTACCTGAAAATTGAAATAAAATGGGTTTAAATGAAGCACAGTTGCAAAGTTTACTTGACGAAAGAATGAAAAAGTTTGGAGTTTATGGACCAATAGGTGAACAATTGTTAAATTATTTAAAAAATATTTTCCCTTTGATTCCTAAAGAAATTCCAGTTGATTACGAATTTGCCTTAGTTAATAATGAAATTGTTAAAGTTTCAGAAGTTACTGAAACTAGATGAATATACTTAGGGGTTGTATCATCAACTTCAATTGCAACTCCGGAATCAGATGTTTTACAATTGTTTAGCAAAGCAATTCCATATTCATTAGCTTTTGGATCAGTAGCGGTATGTTTATCATATTTAATTGGTGTTCCGTTAGGAATTCAAGCGGCTAAGAAAAAAGGCAAAATCTTAGATTCAGCAATCAATGGATTTTCAGTGTTATTAGTAGCGGTTCCAGGGTTAGTAATCGTTTTAGGTCTTTACTTATTATCGGTATCTGGTTTAGGACAATCTGGATTATTTAGTTCTGGATCATTTTGAACTAAATTTTGACCAATAGTTGTTTTAATGCTAATGATGACACCAAGTACAATTATTTTAACTAGACGTTATGTAATTGATGAAATGACAGCAGATTACACTAAATTTGCCTACTCTAAAGGTTTGGGATCAACCAAAGTCTTCTATGTTCACATTTTTAGAAATGCCGGAATAAGAATTTTAAAACAATTTCCATTAGATTTAGCAGTAACTTTATTTGGGGCTTCAATATTAACCGAACAGCAATGAGCTATTCCGGGAATGGCAAGATATATTGTTGCCGCAATCGGAGGAACTAAAGACTCATTTGTAATTTTAGGTTATGTATCTTTCGCTTCATTTATAACAATATTTTCATCATTAATTTCAGATTTATTTTTGGTAGCAATGGATCCACGTGTAAATCTGAATAAAAAATAATGAAACAAAATAAAACAAATTCAGAAAATATTAATTTTTAAAGGAGGTTTATTTCATGAAAATAGAAAAAGATATTGATCGTGATCGATTTAAAAAAATTAATAAAGTGAAATTTGATGAAATAGATAAATCCTTATTTACAGTGGTTGGAATTAAAAATAACGATTCTGAACATTTAGCTTCAAAACCTTATAGTTATTGAAAGACAGTTGGAAAATTATTAATAACTAATTGGACTTTTATTATATGTGTATCTTTATTATTAATTTTTATTGCTTTGGCAATATTTGTTCCAATCGGAAAAGAAGCAGTGCCTTCAAATCCAACTGATCGACCATCCAATACTGTAGCTAACCCTTCGTGGGAATATGTTTTTGGTTTAGGAGTACAAGGTGAAGACTTTTGAATTGAAATTTGAGCAGGAATGCGAACAACATTATTATTTGCATTATTACTAACAGTGATTCAAATTTCAATCGGAATTCTATTTGGTTCAATTTGGGGATACTTTAGAAAAACAGATATTTTATTTATTCAACTTACTAACTTTTTACAGTTAGTTCCACAATTAATTTTGTTATTGTTAGTAATTTTCTTATTAGGAAATGCTTACTGACCAATAATTTTCGGAATATCATTACAAGCTTGAATTAGTATGGCTTCAACAATCCGTGTGCAAATCATGTTGGTAAAAAATACAGATTATAATACAGCTTCAATTTCATTAGGGTCGAAACCTAATAAGATAATTAGAAAAAATATTATGCCAAAAATATTACCAGTAATTGTTCAAACAGGAGCGTTTGCTATTCCCAATGCAATTTCGATAGATTCCTCATTATCATTTTTAGGATTTGCTTTCACAGATGGTAAATCAACAACATCTTTAGGTAAAGTTTTAAATAACGTAATGGTTGGTTCTGCATGACAAGACCATCCGCATTTAATAATTATCCCGATTGTATTAATCACAACAGTATCAATTGTGTTCTTTTTAGTAGCAAAAGTGTTTGCAGACTCATTAGATCCTAAAAATCATCGTTAATAAAGAAAAAACATAGGAGAAACATTATGGAAAATAGAAATAAAATTTTATCTATTAAAGATTTAGTTGTTAAATTTCGTGTTCGATCACGTGTCTTAAGTTCAATTCGTAATGTTTCATTTGACATTTATGATGGTGAAACAATAGCAATTGTTGGTGAATCAGGATCAGGAAAATCTGTTTTAACAAAGACAATGACTAATATGCTTGAATCAAACGGTTACATTGCTAATGGAACAATAACTTATTATCCTAATGAAACTTCAAAAAACGATGAAAATTCATTTTTTAAAGAAGAAACTGATTTAGTTAAATTTCATAGAAACGCCTTAGCAAATGATTCTGTTAAAAGTATTGAAAAATATAACTTGGAAAAAATTAAAAATGCTAAAACCGAAATTAAAAAAATTAATACAACAAGTATTGAAAATTTAAAAATAAAAATTAGCAAATTGCAATCTAAAGCAGATGCAATTAAAGCTAAATATGAATTTTCAAATAATAGTAAAATGGTTAAATATGATCTTTTGAATGCTGAAATTCAAAAATTAAATAAATACATACAACTGAATTCTTCAAAGGTTTTAAAAGAAAACGAAATTTCGGATTTAAATTCATTAATTGAAACAGCTCAACAAGAAATTGTTAACTTTAAGAGAATTTCAGTAATCAAAAAATTTAAACTTAATAAAATTGTTAAATTTTTAGAGAACTATGCTAAAACTGGGGTTTTTGATCGTTTAGAATTTGATAAACATTTTGCTTATATTAAATCTTTAGAATATCTAAACGATGTAGAAAATAGTATTAAAAAAATTTTTAAAGAAATCAAAACTAAAAAGAAAATTTATGCTGAAGAGATTGAAGCTTTATCTGAGTTATGAAAATTTAATAAAAAAGCAACAATTGCAATTAAAATTAAAGCTCGTTCTAATTTGAAAAAATTGCGTGGAGGAACTATTGCTACAATTTTTCAAGATCCTATGACTTCTTTAAATCCACTTTTATCAGTTGGTTACCAAATTTGTGAAGTTTTAAGAACTCATCAAAACATGAATCATGCACAAGCTAAAATTGAAGCAATTAATTTAATGAAAAAAGTTGGAATCAATGATGCTGAAAAAAGATTTAAGGATATACCGGGTAAATACTCAGGAGGAATGAGACAACGTATAGTAATTGCGGTAGCTCTAGCATGTAAACCTAAAATTTTAATTTGTGATGAACCAACAACAGCACTTGATGTGACAATTCAAGCTCAAATTTTAGATTTAATTAAAGAATTAAAAGAAGAATATAGGCTAACAGTTATTTTTATTACTCACGATTTAGGTGTTGTTGCAAATATTGCTGATAGAGTAGCTGTGGTTTATGCGGGACAAATTATTGAATACGGAACAACAGAAGAAATTTTCTTCAATTCTCAACACCCTTATACCTGAGCATTATTATCTTCGTTGCCACAACTTGGTGAAAAAGGAGATGAATTATTTTCAATTAGTGGGACACCTCCATCATTATTTAACGAAATTAAAGGTGATGCTTTTGCTCCAAGAAATAAATTTGCTTTGGAAATTGATTACAAATATGAACCCCCATTCTTCGAAGTGAGTCAAACTCATAAAGCTAAAACATGGTTATTAGATCCTCGTTCTCCTAAAGTTGTTAAACCAAAACAATTAAGTCGTTTAAAAGCGGCTGTTTCAGCAGCAAAGGTAGGTGATTAATATGGCACGCAAAGACGCAATCATTAAAGTTCGTGACTTATTAATTGAGTTCGGTAATGGTAAGAAAAAAATTAAAGCTGTTAAAGGAGTTACTTTTGATGTTTACAAGGGTGAAACTTTTGGTTTAGTTGGAGAATCAGGATCAGGAAAAACAACTGTCGGACGTGCTGTAATGGGTATTCAACCATTAAGCGACGGAGCTATTTATTTTAAAAATAGAATGGCTTATGGAATGTCTCCAGATTTATTTAAATTAAATATAGCTATTCTAAAAAATTTGGATAAAATGAAATCAAATCAAGATACAACTACCCTTAGATTAAATACTTACTTAGAAGAATTTAAACGTGTTGATTATAAGTATACACAATCAAAATATTATGATTTCAAAACCAAAACTTTAAAAGAATATCCAGATGGAGTATCAAGAATTATTCCTGAAGGAGTTAATCTTAAAAAAACTAAATTAGTAACTCATAAAAAAGATGCTAATTTATCATTTGTGAAAGTTGCTGTTAAAGATAATTTAAAAAGTTTATTAAAGATTTTAAGAATTCAACAAAAAACTTTAAGATTTATCGATTCAATATCTGACTGAATCGATATAGATAAAGAATTAGATTTAGCAATCAATAAGTATCAAAAGGAAACTTATAACTTAGTTGCAGGGATTAAAGAATT